>NZ_JBFAAD010000009.1:0-248186 GCF_040639555.1 Streptomyces sp. NPDC023838 | reverse complement strand
ACCTCTCCGACCTGCTGGTCTTCGGCCGCCGCGCCGGGCTGCACGCCGCCGAGTACGCCTCGGCCCTGGCGGGCGCCTGCGGGGAACTGCGCGACCGGCCACCACGGTCCGCAGACAAAGGCGGTTTGAGCGGCGCGGGGAACTGCGCGAGCAACCCACCACGGTCCGCAGCCGAAGACGGGTTTCCCGCGAAGCGGCCCTAGGCAGGCCACGTCACCTGGAACTCCGCGCCCCCGCCCGGGGCGTTCCGGACCGACAGGTCCGCCCCGTGGGCGCGCGCGATCTGGCGGGCCATGGCCAGGCCCAGGCCCGAGCCGGGGAGGGCTCGCGCGCGGTCTGCCCGGTAGAAGCGGTCGAAGACGTACGGGAGGTCCTCCTCCGCGATGCCGGGACCGTGGTCCCGTACCGTCAACGCGCGGGCGGACAGGGTCACTTCGACCCCCGCGCCCGGCGGGCTGAACTTCGCCGCGTTGTCCAGGAGGTTGGAGAGCAGCCGGGCCAGGCGGGCGGGGACGCCGGGGAGGGTGGCGGACGCGTCCGCCAGGTTCAGGTGGAACGGGGTGGACGGCCAGTGCGCGCGGGCCGTGTCCACCGTGTGTGCCACCAGGGGGGCCAGGCGCACCTCCTCCAGGAGCGGGGTCGGCTCCTCGTCCCTGGCCAGGTCGATCAGGTCGTTCACCATGACCGTCACCTCGCGGATCTGGCGGCCCAGCGCCGAGGAGGCCCGGGTACGCTGAGCCTCCGTCAGGCGATCGGCGCGGGCCAGGAGTTCGGCGTTGGTGCGCAGCGCGGTGAGCGGGGTGCGCAGCTCGTGGGAGGCGTCCGCGACCAGGCGGCGCTGGGCGGTCACCGACTGCTCCAGCTCGCCCAGCATGGTGTTGAAGGACGCGGCGAGCCGGGTCACCTCGTCCTCCTTGCCCGACGGGCCCGGCGGCAGTTCGATGCGGTGGCTCGGGTCCCGGGTGGCCGCGATGTGCTCGGCGGTCGCGGTGAGCCGGGCGACCGGGGCCAGGCCGGTGCGCGAGACCCAGTAGCCGAGCCCGGCCGCGAGCAGTACCCCGGCCGCGCCGACGCCGGTGAGCAGCCGGGCCGCCTGGCGTACGCCCTCCTCCACGGTGTCCGCGCGCAGCGCGACCTGGAGCGCTTGGCCGTGCGGCAGCGTGGTGGTGAGCATGCGGGCCGGGTGGCCGGCGTGCGTGATGTTGGTGAAGTACGGGCGGCGCTGCCCGGCCGCGACCTCACGGGCCTGGGGCGGCACCGGCAGCAGATACGGCTTGGCGGGGTCCTTCGCCGGGTCCTTGGGGACGATCTGGGCGCAGGCCGGGGCGGAGAGGAAGCGGCACTCGCCGTTGAGGACGCCGGGTGCCTCGCCCCGGTTCTGCTGGGCGGCCAGGGTCGCGGACTGGGTGAGGTTCAGGTTGAGCTGGTGGAACAGCTCGTACCGGATCACGAAGAACGCGGCCGTGCAGACGCCGAGCGCGACCAGCGCCACCGCCGCCGAGGCGGCCACGGCGAGCCGGGTGCGCAGCGGACGGTGACGGCGCCAGCGGGCGCCGAGGCGATGGCGGGCGCTCACGGGGTGTCCAGCCGGTAGCCGACGCCGTGGACGGTGTGGACGAGCCGGGGCTCGCCGCCCGCCTCCAGCTTGCGGCGCAGATAACCCACGTACACCGCGAGGGAGTTGGAGTCGGGGCCGAAGTCGCGGCCCCAGACGAGTTCCAGGATCATCTCGCGCGGCAGGACCTGGCCGGGGTGGCGCATCAGCAGTTCCAGGAGGGCGGACTCGGTGCGGCTGAACTCCAGCGGGCGTCCGGCGCGGTGGCCGGTCCTGGTGGCGGGGTCCAGGACCAGGTCCGCGAAGACCAGCCGCTCCGGGTCCGGCTCCTCGGGCGCGGCCCTGCGCAGCAACGCCCGTACGCGCGCGATGAGTTCGTCCAGCGCGAACGGCTTGACGAGATAGTCGTCGGCGCCCGCCTCCAGGCCGTCGACGCGTTCGCTCACCGAGTCGAGCGCGGTCAGGACGAGGACGGGGGTACGGTCGCCCAGCGCCCGCAGCTGGCGGCAGACGGCCAGGCCGTCCAGGACCGGCATCATCACGTCGAGGACCACCGCGTCCGGCTGCCAGGCGGCGATCTCCGCGAGCGCCGCGAGCCCGTCGGCGGCGCCCCGCACCTCGTACCCCTCGACGGCGAGGCCGTCCTCCACGGCGGCCCGCACCTCCGGCTCGTCGTCGACGACGAGGATGCGGGCCGGGGGGCGGGTGTGTGCGCTGCTGCTCATGGGCAAAGACTGCCAAACGCCGCTCTTAGAAGCCTCTTAAGCCACCCCGCGAACGTTCGGGGCATGCGCACACCACTCTCTGTCGTGATCGGTGCGGGCGGCACCGGCGGCCACATCTACCCCGGGCTCGCGCTCGCCGAGGCGCTGCGCCGGGCCGTCCCGGACGCGGTGATCTCGTTCGTCGGTACGGAAAGGGGCCTGGAGAGCGAGCTCATCCCGGCCGCCGGATACCGGCTGCACACCGTCGACATGATCCCCTTCGACCCGGCGCTCGGCGCCCGCCGCTATCTGCTGCCCGCCGCACTGCTGAAGTCCGGCGCGCAGTGCCGGGCGATCCTGCGGGCACAGCGCGCGCAGGTCGCCGTGGGGATGGGCGGCTATCCCAGCGCGCCGGTCATCGTCGGCGCCAGACTCGCCGGACTGCCCAGCCTGATCCACGAGTCCAACGCGGTGCCGGGGCGGGCCAACCAGTTCGCGGCCCGGCTCACCCGCAACATCGCGGTCGCCTTCGACCGTAGCCGGGCACATCTGGCGGGCGGCGCCGACGCCGTCACCACCGGCATGCCCATCTCCGCCGCGCTGGCCCGGCTCGACCGGCCGACGCTGCGGGCCGAGGCGCGGCGGGCCCTGGACGTGCCGCCCGGGGCGCGGCTCGTGCTCGTCAACGGCGGCAGCCTGGGCGCGGCCCGGCTCACCGAGGCGGCGGTCGGCCTCGCCCGACGCTGGCAGGGGCGCGACGACGTCCATCTGCTGATCAAGACCGGTCCGGCGGCGCTCGACGAGACCCGGCGGCGGCTGACCGGTGTGTGGGGCGCGCGGGCGGTCCCGTACCTCGACCGGATGGACCTCGCGTACGCGGCCGCCGATCTGGTGGTCTGCCGGGCCGGTTCCGCGACGGTCGCGGAGCTGGCCAGTACGGGCGTGCCGGCGGTGCTCGTCCCGTATCCGCACGCGCCCGGCGACCATCAGACGCACAACGCGCGGGTGCTCGTCGACGCCGGGGCGGGGCTGCTGCTCCCGGACGCCGAGACCACCGCCGACCGGCTGGCCTCCCTCGTCGAGCCGCTCCTCGCCGACCCGGCGCGGCTCGCCGCGATGGCGGGGGCGGCGGATCCGGGGCCCCACGCGCGGGCGGCGGAGCTGCTGGCGGCGCGGGTGCTGGAGCTGGCCGCGCACACGACGAACTCTATGAAGGAGCACGCAGTATGAGCAACGCGGGCAGCATGAGCAACGCGAGCAGCTGGAACAACCGGACCGTCCTGGTCACCGGGGCCGAGGGCTTCATCGGCTCGACCCTGGTGGACCTGCTGGTCGAACGGGGCGCGCGGGTGCGGGCGTTGGTGCACTACAAGCCGTACGCGGAGAAGGGCCACCTCGCGCATCTGCTCGACCACCCGGCGGTCGAGATGATCGCGGGCGACGTGCGCGACGCCGGGCGGGTCTCGGACGCGGTCGCCGGGTGCGACACCGTCTTCCACCTCGCCGCGCTGATCGGCATCCCGTACAGCTACGACTCGCCGGGTGCGTACGTGGCGACGAACGTGGTCGGTACCGAGAACGTCGCGGAGGCGTGCCGCAGGCACTCGGTGCGGCGGCTGGTGCACACCTCCACGAGCGAGGTGTACGGGACGGCCCGGACGGTCCCGATCGCGGAGTCCCATCCCCTCCAGCCCCAGTCCCCGTACTCCGCGTCGAAGATAGGCGCGGACATGATGGCGCTGTCGCACTGGCACGCCTTCGAGCTGCCGGTGACGGTGGTGCGGCCGTTCAACACGTACGGACCGCGGCAGTCGGCGCGGGCGGTGATCCCGACGATCCTGGCCCAACTCCACGCGGGGGTGAGGGAGATCCGGCTCGGCTCGCTCACTCCGACGCGTGACTTCACATACGTGACGGACACCGCGCGGGGGTTCCTCGCGGTGGCGGAGTGCGAGCGTGCGGTGGGGGAGGTGGTGAACCTGGGGTCGGGCCGGGAGATCTCGATCGGGGAGCTGGCCGCCTCGCTGATCTCGGCCTCGGGCCGCGAGGCGCGGATCGTGACCGACCCGGCGCGGCTCCGGCCGTCCGGGAGCGAGGTGGAACGGCTGCTGTCGGACAACTCCCGGGCGCGGGAGTGGGCGGGGTGGGAGCCGGAGGTGTCTCTGGGGGAGGGGTTGAAGTGGACGTCGGAGTGGGTGGAGGGGAATCTGGGGGCGTTTGGGGGCGGGTACGCGGTGTGACCCCCGTGGAGTAGCCCCCACCCCGCCCCTTCCCTAAACCCTCCGGGGGTGGGTGAGGCTGAGGTCGTCTCCCGGGGGCTCCGCCCCCGGACCCCGCTTGCGGGGCCTGCGGCCCCTGCACCCCGCTTCGGGGCTCCGCCCCCGATGACCCCGTTCGTCTGCGGGCCGTGCTGGGTTGCTCGCGCAGTTCCCCGCGCCCCTTAAATGCCGCTCCGCGGCAATCCCCGGGGCGCGGGGCTGTGACATGTGCGGCTCCGCCGCGTGGGCGCGACCAGCCCACCACCGGTCCGCAGGTGAGCAGGGGTTCGGGGCGTAGCCACCCACGGTGGGGTCAGGCCGTCGCCTGCAGGCCCGTGCAGATCAGTACCGCGAACTCCCGCGCCCACTCCCGGTCCACCGGCTCCGCGCTCACCAGCGCCCGGTGCACCACCGCCCCCGCCACCACGTCGAAGATGAGGTCGGCGTGGCGCGCGGAGGTGGCCGCGTCGGCCTCGTACGGGAGTTCGCCACGCACCTGCGCCCGCTCGCGGCCGATCAGTACGAGCCGTTTCTGGCGGTCCACGATCGCCGAGCGGATCCGGCCGCGCAGGGCCTCGTCGCGCGTGGACTCCGCGACCACCGCCATCAGCGCCGTCTGCGTCTCGGGCCGCTCCAGGATCGACGCGAACTGGAGCACCACGCCCTCCACGTCCGCCGCGAGGCTGCCGAGGTCGGGAAGTTCGAGCTCGTCGAAGAGGACCGCCACCGCGTCCACGACCAGCTCGTTCTTGCCCGCCCAGCGCCGGTACAGCGTCGTCTTGGCGACGCCCGCGCGGGTCGCCACGTCCCCCATCGTCAGCTTCGACCAGCCCAGCTCCACCAGCGCCTGCCGGGTCGCCAGCAGGATCGCCGTGTCCGCCTCGGCGCTGCGGGGGCGGCCGGGGCGGGCGGTTCTGCCGGGGCTGGGTTCGGAACACATGACGCACGACGATACCGGCCGGTAAGGAATGTGCTGTGGGAGAGATCACGGCGAGTTCTACAACATCGTTCACCGACTCCAGTTACGCTACGACTCGTAGCGAAAGACTCCAGCGGTCTTTGAGCGACGACCACGAAGCAGTGAAAGACGCAGCGGTACAGAGCAGTACGCGGCAGTACACGCAGGGCCGATGGCGCCGGGTGGGGACCCAGGTGCGCCGGGATCCTGCCAGGGGTTGACCACACACGCGCGCGGAAGGGGGAGGATGTACGCATGCAGCCTAGGAACATGTCCATGAGCGGCGTCGTCGACCTCGCCGCGGTGAAGGCGGCCGGTGAGGCCAAGGCCAAGGCGGAGCAGGCCCGACTCGAGGCCGCCCGCCAGGGCGGGGGCGCGGCGGCCGTACCGCCGTCGGCCCTCGTGATCGATGTCGACGAGGCCGGGTTCGAGCGCGACATCCTCCAGCGCTCGGCCGAGGTGCCGGTCGTCATCGACTTCTGGGCCGAGTGGTGCGAGCCGTGCAAGCAGCTCGGCCCGCTGCTCGAGCGGCTGGCCGCGGAGTACAACGGCCGCTTCCTTCTGGCCAAGATCGACGTCGACGCCAACCAGATGCTGATGCAGCAGTTCGGGATCCAGGGGATCCCGGCGGTCTTCGCGGTGGTCGCCGGGCAGGCGCTGCCCCTCTTCCAGGGCGCGGCCCCCGAGGCGCAGATCCGCGAGACCCTCGACCAGCTGATCCAGGTCGCCGAGGAGCGCTTCGGCCTCACCGGCATCGCCGTCGACGCGGACGCGGACTCCTCGCAGGCTCCCGCCGCGGCTCCGGTCGGTCCTTACGACGCCCTGCTCGAAGCGGCCGTGACGGCCCTGGACTCCGGCGATCTGGCCGGCGCGGTCCAGGCGTACAAGAACGTGCTCGCCGACGACCCCGGCCACCCCGAGGCCAAGCTCGGCCTCGCCCAGGCCGAACTCCTGCGCCGCGTTCAGGACATGGACCCGCAGCAGGTCCGCAAGGACGCGGCGGAGAAGCCGGCCGACGTCGCCGCCCAGATCGCCGCGGCCGACCTGGACCTGGTGGGCGGCCATGTCGCGGACGCGTTCGACCGCCTCGTCGAGACCGCCCGGGTGACCGTCGGCGACGACCGCAACGCGGCCCGGCTGCGCCTGCTCGAACTCTTCGAAGTGGTCGGTCCGGACGATCCTCGGGTGACCAAGGCGCGGAGCGCGCTGGCGCGCGTTCTTTACTGAACCGGGCTGGACCGGGACTGAACCGGGACTGGGCAGGGCTCCCGCGTTTCGGACCGCTCCAGGGCCGCTGAGCTGTCATCGCGTGCCCGTACACCGGGTGTACACCGCGGACGATTTGGCGACACGGAGACAAGCGGCGGCCGCGTTTTACCAAAACTTGGTAAACGTGGCCGCTGTTACTCGCAGTAAATTGAACTGCTTCTTACGTCCGTATTGAGACGTCTATTTCCCCTTCTGTCTGGTGACTCGCGGGTACGAAGTGTGGTGGCCCGATGCCGGGCTGTCGTGTCACGGTTATCCCTCCGTTACTGGCAAGTAACGAACCCCCTTGCGCCCCTCCCCCGAATGGACCACGATCGGCCACGCTCGGTCCAATAACGCACCAGCCCGACACCCACTCGGCGCGGCGCGTTTCCTGGGTCCCCACCGAGCCGGCCGGCGGCCAGTGACGCCGGACGTGGACAGGGGGGTCTCTGCCGTACGGCGGGGCCTGTCCAGCAGGTTGTGCGTGATGCGTCAGGCGCGACCAGTGGTTGTCGCTCGGGGGTGATCGCCGGTGATTCGGACGCGGTACGCGCCTGAGACTCGGGCGCTCCTTCCCGAGGACGTAGCACTTCTCCCATCCCTGGACAGCCCACGAGGGTCCGTCCCGGAGATGTACGTCCGAGAAGGAGGAAAGTCATGGAGTCCCAAGTTCGTGGCGGGACCAGATGGAAGCGGTTCGCGCTGGTCATGGTGCCCAGCGTGGCTGCCACAGCGGCGATAGGCATCGGGCTCGCCCAGGGTGCGCTGGCGGCGTCGTTCAGTGTTTCGGGTGTTGACTTCAAGGTCACGGCGGACCGGTTGGAAGGTGACGACCTCCTCCAGTACGGATCCGTCGCCACCGGTACGGACCTCGAGGGCAACAAGGCCGCGCACCCCGTTGTCGTCTCGGGCTTCAGCCACGCCGAGATCTACAACATGTGCCAGTCCGTGGTCACGCCCAAGGTTCCGATCTTCGGCAACATCACGATGACGCTGAACGCGGGCACCGGCAGTGAGCCGGTCAAGGCGGACAACATCTACCTGGATGTGTCGCAGCTCGACACCGACGCCGAGTTCAAGAACATCGACATCGGTGTGGCGGCCGGCGAGGGCTCGGCCAACGGCAAGACCAAGATGCAGGGGAACGCGACGCCGAAGTCGAACCCGTACGGGTTCGCGCAGCGCGCCGAGCACGCCACCCTGAAGAACGTGGAGCAGCGTGCGTGGGCGACCACGGCCGGCAGCTTCAAGCTCAGTGGCCTCAAGCTGCGGCTGTCCACGGGCGCCAACGAGTGCCAGCTGAAGCACTAGGCACTTTCCCCGGTGGCCGCTGAGCGTACGGCACTCACGGCCACCGGGACCTCTTCACTTTCACAGCAACAGCGGTACCAGGGAGCTGTTTTCCATGAGCGCCGAGACCACAGGTTCCCGCGGTTTCACCTACTGGCGGCTTCGTTTCCGGGCCTGGCGTGGCAGCCGTCCGTTCTGGGCGGGCCTGTACACCATGGCCGGTGGCGTGCCCATCGCGTACTTCCCGTACGCCAATCTCCACCTCGGGAACATCACGCTGGCCATGTCCACGACGGCGGGCGCCGGTTCACTGATCATCGGCGTACTGCTGATCACGCTCGGCCTGACCATCTGGTACCACCAGCAGGTCCGGGTCTTCGCGGGCGTCGCGGCCATCCTGCTCGCGCTGATCTCCCTGCCCGTCGCCAACATCGGCGGCTTCTTGATGGGCTTCCTGCTCGCCCTGTTCGGCGGCGCGCTCGCGCTGTCGTGGGTGCCGACGAAGCCGCGACGGCGTGATCTGCGCGCCCAGGCCGCCGAGCCCTCGGGCGATGAGCCGGACGCACTCCCGGAAGAGGGAAGCGTCCCCGGCCCGCGCGAGGAGGGGCACGGAACCGCCGTCACCGAAACGACAGTCGACGCCAATGGCGGGAGGAACAGTGCGGGGTGACGAGACGCAGCTGAACTCGACCGAAGGCGGCGACTCCCGTGAGAGAGGCGGGCCGCGCCACGCGGCCCCGAGGAAGTCGCTGCTGACGAAGCTGCACATGCCCGCGGGCAAGGCGATGGCGCTGGCCGCCATGCCGACGGCCATGTTCGTCGGGATGAGCCTCACGCCCAAGCTCGCCATGGCGGACGACAAGACGGACATCCCGTTCGCGCCCGGCCCCTGTGTGACGCGCTCCGACCAGCCGAGCGAGTCGCCCAGCCCGTCGTCGAGCAAGTCGACGACGCCGACGCCGAGCCCGTCGTCCTCTTCCTCGGAGAAGGCTGACGACAAGGCCAAGGAGCCGACCCCGACGACCACGCCGTCGGCGGGCACGGCGAAGCAGCAGTCCGGCTCCTCGGGGAAGACCTCCACGCAGGCGCCCACGACGAAGCCGTCCACGACGCCTCCGGCGCCGGCGCCCACCAAGTCCACGAACCCGCTGGACCCGTTGGGTCTGGGAGACGTGCTGGGCGGCATCCTGGGCACACACCCGAGCCAGTCGTCGACGCCGGTGACCCCGAAGCCGTCCTCGACCGCGACGTCCACGCCCACGACGAAGCCGACGGCCAAGGCCCCGGCCCCCAAGACCACGCCGAGCAAGCCGGCCACCAAGCCGGTGACGAAGACCGTGGACAAGACGGCCGACGCGATCCGTGAGGCGGCCGCGCAGACCGGCCAGAAGGTCGAGGACCTGGCGGACAGCGCCAAGGGCCTCGAGCCCAAGAAGGACACGGCCATCCCGGACGGCGCCAAGCAGCCGTTCCCGTGCCCGACGGCCGACCCGAAGGCCCTGGCCAACGCCAAGCTGGACGCGGGCGTCCCGCTGCTGCCGGACCAGCCGTGGATCCTCAAGACGTCCAAGCTGACCCTGGGCGGCCTGAACTACGAGGGCATCGTCGAGGTCAAGACGGGCAGCGGCAAGATCAAGAAGGTCCTGAAGTTCACGGCGAAGACGGTGGACATCGACAACCTGCACCAGCTGGTGTACGGCCCGGAGCTGAACGGCAAGCCGACCACCGCCCACGTCAAGGCGCGCGCGGGCTCCGAGTCGACGATCCGCAACGGCACGGTGACGATGTACACGGAGGAGCTGAAGGGCAACCTCCTCGGCCTCATCCCGGTCACGTTCAGCCCGCAGACCCCGCCGCCGCTGAACATCCCGTACGTCTTCTTCACGAACGCGACGGTCCGCCAGGCGGGCCAGTTCGGCGGCACGCTGACGGTCCCCGGCCTGCAGAACTACATCACGGACGGCAATCCCGAGTAGTCGCCGTACGTACGCAAAGACCCATCCGGGAGCCGCAGTTGAGCCGTGGCCCGCACCGAATCCGGTGCGGGCCACGGCCTTTCGCGCGTTCACGAGAGAAGCCGTTCACAGCTCGCTCAAATATTCTTCACAGAAACTCGGATTTCTCTTTAGAGTGATCATTACCGAGGTCGCGGACCCCGGCGCGTGGGGGACACCGGGGGGACGGCGAGTCGCTTTGGCGTGCCCGCGTGCCCGCGTGCAGGCTCGCGCTCGCAACTCCCTGTGAGGAAGCCCCTCTTCATGCTGAGTTCAGTGAGCCGCTCGGTGCGCCGGGCGGTGGCGTACGCGGCGGCGCTCGCGGTGGTCGTCGCCCTGGTGATCGCGACGAGATCGGCGTTGCCGGACGCGGCGGACCGTACGGCCGACACGGCGGCGCAGCGGGCCGGTGCGGCGGACGGCGCGGGTCAACCCCCGCAACGGTTCCCGCTGTTCGGCCGCAGGACCAACGGGCACCTCGTCGACTACGAGCAGAACGGTGCCGGCGGCCTCAAGACCGGGGTGGACATGGGCGGCGGGTTCGGTGACATGACGGCCCTGCTGCAGGCCAACGTCTCGGCGAACGGGGCCGGCAACGACCTCTACTACCGGATGAACGGCAGTCTCTACTTCACCGCCGAGCGTGACAACGACACCCAACTCATCGGCCCCGGCTGGGACATGTTCACCCTCCTGGTATCGGTGGGGAACATGGGCGGCACCGCCGACCCCGATCTCGTCGCCCGCGACGCGGGCGGGGCGCTCTGGCTGTACCAGGGTCAGGGCGGCGGCAAGCTGGAGTCGCGGATCAAGATAGGCAACGCGGGCTGGAACGCGATGGACCGCCTCGTCGGGCGAGGTGACTACACCGGCGACGGCAAGGCCGATCTGATCTCCCGGGGTACCGACGGCACCCTCTACCTCTACCCCGGCACCGGCAAGGCGGTGGAGGGCGGCACCCTGGGCAGCCGCTTCATCGTGGGCAAGGGCTGGGACGCGTACGTCCTGTTCGCCTCCACCGGTGACAGCGACGGGGACGGCAGGACCGACCTGATCGCCAGTGACAAGGCCGGGGCGCTGTGGCTGTTCAAGGGCACCGGCAACGCGAGTGCCCCGTTCGCCCCCCGGGTGCAGATCGGCACCGCGGGCTGGGGCGGCTTCGACGCCATCTTCTGAGCCTCCCTCCCCCTCTTCCTCCGTATCAGAACGGCAATTTCCGTATGCGTACACCCGTACCCCGGACCGGACGGCGACGCCTCGGCAGCTGGTCGAAGACCCTGGCAGCCACGGCGCTCGCCGCCTCGGTGGCCCTCACCGTCTCCGGCAGTGGCGTGCAGCCGCTGCCCGGTACCCGCCCGGCGGCGGCCGCCGAGGACGACCCCGGCGCCTTCGACCTGGACAAGGCCGCGCGGATCCGCGCGGACCAGTGCCTGCTCGGCACCTTCCTGCACAAGGGCGGCGCCGAGATGAAGGCCGTCGCGCGGGGCGGCCTGAGCGGCACCGACGACGAACTTCATGCCGCCGCCGCTCCCGACTTCTGGGAGCACACGCCGCTCGACCTCGCGTACAAGAAGGACCACGAGGCGTCCTCCGCCAAGATGGACGAGCTCACCAGCCGCTTCGACGCGTGGCAGAACGAGCTCTCGTACAACTGGTCGGACTTCACCCCGGGTTACCAGCCTTGGCCGCCCGGCTATCCGGGGGACCCGAACGGCACGATCTTCCGCCAGACCGGATACTTCGGCTGGATCGCCGACCAGTTCTGGACCAGCGAGCACGATCTCTACAAGGACATCACCCCGCTGGCGAGCCAGGAGTCCGCCGACGCGGTGACCGCCATCGCCAAGCAGCGGTTCTACCCGACGACGTACCCGGAGAGCATCCAGACGTACGACGACCGCATGGCGTTCGAGGGCATGACGTCGATGCACGCCATGTACGCGGACGACGCGCGCCTCTTCCTCCAGTACGGCGGGTTCCCGACCAGCGCACCCGATCCCGGCTCGCTGGAGTTCCGGCTCGACGTGGAGAACCTCAAGGCTCGCTTCGCGTCCTGCGCCACCAGGAATCCGGCGGACCCGCACCACGTGCTGGGCGCCGAGCTGACGATCGCAGCCACCGAGTGGCAGGCCGAGATCGCGGGCCAGAAGAGCCAGCGTGACACCATCCTGGACGCCGAGGCCAAGGCCAGCAAGGACCTCCAGATCACCGCCCAGGCGATGGGCGAGGCGCTCGGCCAGTCGATGATCGCGAGCCGTCTCTCCGGCTGGCAGGCGTACTGGACCGGTCGGCCCAAGACGGACTTCGACTACCCCACGCCCGACCGCTTCGCCGAGATCAAGAAGCGCATCGGCAACGCCCAGGCGCGTGCCACCGGCCGCCTCTTCGTGGCCTCCCGCGCCGCCCTGGACGCGAAGGCGCAGGCCGACCGGGTCGACACGGCCCAGCAGCAGGCGTACGCCATCGCCGACGCGGCGGGACAGCCGCGCGGGCGCGGGCTGATCTCCGCGCAGCAGGCCGCCCAGATCACCAAGGCCTCGGCCTCGGCCGCGCTCGCCGCCTCCAAGGCCACCGAGACGGCGGTCAACGCGACCCGTGCCTCGGCTGCGGACAGCAAGACGCTCGACGCGCTGGCGATGACTCAGGCTCACGCGTCCAAGGCCGAGTTCCGCCGCAAGGCGGCCGAGGAGGCCGCGGCGCAGGCCAAGGCCGCCGCCGACGGCGCGGCCGTGCAGGCCACCAAGGCCGCCGAGAACGCGACCAAGGCCAAGGCGGCCCAGGTCAAGGCGGAGGCCGCGGAGAAGACCGCCAAGGCCGCGGCGGCGGACGCGAAGGCCAAGCGGGCCACGGCGGAGGCCGAGCGGGACAACGCGAAGACGCAGCGTGAGAACGCGGCGGCGGAGCAGGCCAGGGCCGCAGCCGCGGAGAAGCAGGCCCAGCGCGAACGGGCCACCGCGGCGGAGAAGTTGGGCGAGGCGCAGGCGGCGGGCAAGACCGCGGCGGAGAAGAAGGACGCCGCGGTCACGGCCGAGGGCAAGGCGGCCACCGCCCGTGACAAGGCCGTGCAGGCCGAGAGCGACCGGGACGTCCTGGCCGCGAAAGCCGACGCCCTGGAGGCGAAGGCCGACGCCGACGAGAGCACGGATGCCGCGGAGGCATCGCGTGCTGCGGCCACCCGTGCCCGTACCGCCGCCGACGAGGCGACCGGCGCGGCGTCGGCGGCGCGTGCCGCGGCGGACGCGGCCACGACGGCGGCGGCCAACGCGCGTGAGGCGGCGACCAAGGCCGAGGCCGCGGCAGCCCGCTCCAAGGCAGCTTCGGACGGAGCCCAGCGGGATGTCGCGATCACCAACGCGGCCGTGAAGAAGGCCCATTCGGCCGCGGCCGACGCGATCGTCGCGTCCGAGGCGGCCGCGCAGAACGTTCGTGAGGCCAAGGCTCTGGCGGACACCGCGCAGGCCAAGGCGAAGGAGGCCAAGGCCGACGCCACCGTCGCCCGCACCGAGGCGAACGCGGCGGCGGCGACCTCGATCCAGGCCGCCGGCTTCGCGTACGCCACCGCGCAGGCGTCCCTGGCCGCCCGGGACTCCGCGGCCCAGGTCGTGAAGCCCGCCAACGACGCCATCGAGCTCGGATCCCCCTACAAGGAGAGCGACGCGTCGGCAGGTCTCGCCGTGCTGACCGGCCAGGCGGCCAAGACCGCCGCCGAGCAACAGCAGGCGGTCGCCAGGGCCAAGGCCGAGCAGGCCGCCAAGGCCGCGGCCGACGCGGCGAAGCTGGCCGCGCAGGCCGACGCCGACGCGAAGGGCGCGGCCACCGCGGCCGCCCAGGCAGCCGACTCCGCGGCGCGGGCCGTGGGCTCCCTGGCCAAGGCCCAGAGCTCGGCCAACGAGGCCGCGGACGCGGCGAAGGCGGCGCGCAAGGCCGAGGACAACACCGTCGAGTACGACCGCCAGGCCACCGAGGACGCGGCGGCGGCGCTCTCCGCCTCGACCGAGGCGGGCGGGTACGCCACCGACGCGCGCAACTCCGCGGACACCGCCGAGCAGAACGCCTCCTCGGCCCGCGGCGCCGCCTCGGCCGCCGAGGAGGACGCGTCCACCGCGCGCGGTGTGGCCGACCGGGCGGAGAAGGACGCGACCACGGCCGAGTCCGCGGCGGCCCGTGCCCAGGAAGACGCCAAGGAGGCCCAGGAAGCCGCCACCCGAGCCGAGAACGCCGAGGCCCACCGCACCGTCGAAACCGGCGGCGCCACCGGCGTCGGCCACCTGTTCACCAAGCAGGAGGTCACGCCTCTGGACGACCCCAAGCCCGAGAACGACTGCGTGCTCGGCATGGGCAACAGCGGCTGCGACGTGAAGTTCCGGCTGCGCTTCAAGCTGACGATCGACTTCTATCTGTGCGAGGACCCCGCGGCGGACGAGAACGTCACGGCCGCCACCTGCCCGTCGTCGGCGATCATCTGGCTCGGTAAGGACAGCACCGAGCGGACCGCGTACGTCACCAAGCACTTCAGCAACTGGGACATCACCAAGATCGTCGACAAGGCGTTCCTGAAATCCCTGTGGGAAGGGCTCACCCAGGACTTCGTCGACTGTGCCAAGGGCAGCGTCAGCGGGTGCGCCTGGGCGGCCAGTTGGTTCGTGCCGCCGGCGAAGATCGCGGAGGCCGCTCAGCTGGTGCAGGCGCTGGACGCGTCGCTGCACACGGGGATCGGCGTGACCGATGCCCTGCACGCACTCCAGGCCCTGAAGCTGGATGCCGAGGTGATGGCCACCATCGAAGCGGAGGTCAACCTCTACCAGAACGCGTTTACGGCCTGCGCGCGCAATAGTTTTCCCGGCACCACCCAGGTACTGATGGCGGACGGCTCTCACAAGCCGATCAGCGCTGTGAGGGAAGGCGACCTCCTGCTGGCTGGAGATCTCCGGTCAGCCGGTACGCGCCCCCAGCGTGTCGCGGATACGTACCAGCACGACACCCGGCGCCTGGTGGACATCACCCTCGCCGACAGTGGTCTGCTGAGCAGCACCGCAGGGCACAAGTTCTTCGTCGTGGACCGCGGCTGGACGGTGGCTTCCGCTCTGCGCACGGGCGACCTCATGCGGACCCCGGACGGCTCACTGCAGGCAGTGACCGGCATCCGAGACCGGTCGGGGCTGGCTCCGACCATGGTCTACGACCTCACGGTCGACGGCTTGCACACCTTCTTCGTGCGAACGGCGGGAGAGCGGCCGCAGGACGTACTCGTCCACAACTGCCTGAACCTCATCGGTGACGAGGGCGTCTCAGGTGCGCACACCATGACTGACCACGTCATCTCTGACCTCAGTGCGCAGGAGCGAGCCGACAAGCTCGGCCGCGCGACCAAATGGCAGGACGCGGACACTGCCATGCGGGCGGCGAACAAGGCGTTCCAGGGATGGATGGCGAGAGGGAACAACGCGAAGGTGCTGGAGAACTGGAAGGTCAAGCAGGCTCAGAGAAGGGGGCAGTTCGACCCGACCATCGACCTCAAGGAGATCAGGTGGCAGGTCAGGGACGAGGGCCAACTCGGCTCGGTGTTCACCAAGGGCGGCAGCGGAGGTGTCCCCACGGGGAATACCGTGATCCTCCAGCTGAAGTACGTCAAGAATCATCCGGAGAAGTTCGTCGTGTACACCTCCTTCCCGGAGTAGGGCAAGCACCATGGAGAATCTGCATCACACCTTCGGCACCGACTTCGGCCTCAGCGGCCTCACGCAGTTCATCCGCTACCCGCTGCCCCCGGGCGCGACTGCCGCGCTAGGGGTTGTCGAGGCGAAGGCCGGCGAATACGAGGGGGCGTACGCCTATCAGCTCTTGGCGGACGTGACGGTGCTGCTGGAATCCGCCATGTCCGACGAGGCGATCACCACGTTGTGGCTGGCCGCCACGCGCGGGCACTTCGACCCGGCGGCCCACGGCCTGGCAGGTCGTGCCTGGCTGCGCAGGATCGCGAGCGTCTGCCTCGCCCGGATCCGTCAGGACGACCCCTCGTTCGAACCCCCGGCCGTGGAACCGGTGGTGGACGAGGGGCTGAGGCGGGCGGTCCGGGACGAGATCCGGGATGCCGCGCCCACCCTGGAGGGCGTGGTCAGCAACAGCCCGTACGCCGATCCGCTTCCGGGCGTCGTGTCGGCGCTGGAGGCGGTTGCCGGGACTGATCCCGACCTCGGATTCAGGCTCTTCCTCAGAGCCCTGCAGGCGTACTTCGTGCCCATCAGCGAGGCCCGGCACGACCGGTTTCTCGCGCTCGGCCAGAGGTTCGGCTACCACGAACTCGTCGTTGACGACGGGTGCCTGAATGTCTGGGCGGACCTGACCGACTGACACGCCGGGAGCCGCAGTCGGGCCGTGGCCCGCACCGAATCGGGTGCGGGCCACGGCCGCGAGGCGTATCAGGGGCTGAGCCCCGGCGGCGAGGCGTGATCGGAAAACGAACGCGGCCTCCTGAACCCCTGTGCATCTCGCCTGTCAGCGCAAGCGGCCGAGGTGGATCACGCTGACCCGGACCTGCTTGTCGCTGACCTCGTACAGGACGCGATAGATCCCGACGTGGATGCGTAGCACGTCAGCGCTGCCAAATGCGCCCGGGGGTCGTCGGAGAGACGGTCGACCGCGGTGAAGACCTGCCGTACCCCCTGGGGGTCGTCCTTGGCGAACCGCTCGGCCTGCGTGAGGGCTTCCGGTTCCCAGATGACCTGGTACGTCACGCTTCATCTCCGCCGAAGACGCGGCGGATCGCCTCGCTCTGCGGGACGCCGAGCGCCTCCCCGCGTCCCTGCCGCTCGCGGTAGGCAGCCAGTGCCCGCATCTCCTGAAGCTCCAGGGCGTCGGCCGGGCTGACCAGTATCGCGATGGTGTGTCCGTGGTCGGTGATCGCCACCGGCTCGCGGGTGGCGCTGACCTCGCGGGCGATGGCGCCGAGTCGGGCGCGGGCTTCCACGATCGAATAGGTCGTCTCCGTCATGCACACCACCTTACAGAAGTGTGCACATTCAGGGGCTGGACTGAGGCCCTACCCCCTACCCCCTGCGCCGTGCCCGTACCGGCCGCCTCTTCAGCACCACATAAGCCACCCCCGCGGCCACCGCCGCCCCCGCCCCCAGCCCCGTCCAGCCCAGGACGCCCATGCCGGACGAGTCCGTGGTGGCCGCTGCCGTGCCGGCCGGCTTGGCCGGGGGTGTGGGCTTCGACTGGTCCAGGGTGCCTACCGGCTTCGCCTTGCCGACCGCCGCGAAGCCCCAGTCAAGGAGCGCGCGCGTCTCCGTGTAGACCTTGTCGTGCTTGTTCTCCTGGGGGTTCATCACCGTCACCAGGATCGTGTGGCCGTCGCGTGTGGCTGCCTCCGCGAGGGTGTTGCCCGCGTGGGTCGTGTAGCCGTTCTTGCCGCCGATCAGGCCGGGGTACTTGGCCACGCCGCCGATGCCGGACAGCATGCGGTTGGTGTTGGAGATGCCGAACGGCTTGCCCTTGGTGTTCGGGCCGCCCGGGAACTTCGCGTCCGCCGTCGCGCAGTACTCCTTGAAGTCCTTGTTCTTCAGGCCCGAGCGGAGGAACAAGGACAAGTCGTACGCGGACGACACCTGGCCCTCAGCGTCGTAGCCGTCGGGGCTGCGTACGTGGGTGTCCCTCGCGCCCAGGGAGTCCGCCTTCGCCTGCATGTCCGTCACCGTCTTCGGGACGCCGCCGTTCATCGACGCCAGGACGTGCACCGCGTCATTGCCCGAGCGGAGGAAGACCCCGCGCCAGAGGTCTGCCCCCATATACGTCTGGCCGGGGACGATACCCACCGCGCTGCTGCCGTCGCCCATGCCCGTGAGCTCCGCCGGCTCCACCTTGTGGCTCGCCGTGCCCGGGACCGCCGGAAGCACCGTGTCCGCGAAGAGCATCTTCAGCGTCGAGGCGGGGGGCAGCGGCCAGTGGGCGTTGTTCGCCGCGAGCACCTGGCCCGTGTCCGCGTCCGAGACCATCCAGGAGAGCGCGGAGAGGTCGGCGGGCAGCGGCGGGGCGCCCGCGCCCGTCTGGGGGCCCGGGCGGCCCAACTGCTCGCCGCCGAGCGTGGACATGGACGCGGGGGGCTCCTTGGGGGCTCCGGCGCGCGGTACCCCGGGGGTCGGCTTCCCGGGCGACGGCGTGCCCGGCCGCACCGGGTGGGCCGCCGCCGGGGCCACGCCGGAGACCACCGCCGCCGCGGTCAGGGCCGCGATGGCCAGCGGGCGGCTGAACTGCACAGTTATCGGGGCACGCATGAACGCGAACGTACCTCACGGAATGTGTAGATCCTGTTGCGGGCACTCCGCGACTGGGCAACGGACCCGAACGAACGGACCCGAACGAACGGACCCGAACGAACGGACCGAACGAACGGACCCGCACGAACAGCCCAGGCTGCTTACGCGTGAGGGCGGCGCCCCGGGAGCCGTCCCGTGGTGCCGCCCTCGACCCGTACGTACTACGGAGAGCGAGGGCGGCGCCCCGGGAATCGTCCCGCGGTGCCGCCCTCGACCCGTACGTACTACGGAGAGCGCGTCAGCCCTGCTGGCCGCCGCCCAGGTGGTGCACCCGGACCATGTTCGTGGTGCCGGGGACGCCGGGGGGCGAGCCCGCCGTGATGATCATCGTGTCGCCCTCGTTGTACCGCATGAGCTTCAGCAGCTCCGCGTCGACGAGGTCGACCATCGCGTCCGTGTTGTCCACGTGCGGGACGACGAAGGACTCGACGCCCCAGCTCAGCGCCAGCTGGTTGCGGGTGCCGGCGTCCGTGGTGAAGGCCAGGATCGGCTGGGCCGCGCGGTAGCGCGAGAGGCGGCGGGCCGTGTCACCCGACTTGGTGAACGCCACCAGCGCCTTGCCGTCCAGGAAGTCCGCGATCTCGCAGGCCGCGCGGGCCACCGAGCCGCCCTGGGTACGCGGCTTCTTGCCCGGGACCAGGGGCTGGAGGCCCTTGGAGAGGAGCTCCTCCTCGGCGGCCTCGACGATGCGGGACATCGTCTTGACGGTCTCGATCGGGTAGGCGCCGACCGAGGACTCGGCGGAGAGCATGACCGCGTCCGCGCCGTCCAGGATCGCGTTGGCCACGTCGGAGGCCTCGGCGCGGGTCGGGCGCGAGTTGGTGATCATCGACTCCATCATCTGGGTCGCCACGATCACCGGCTTGGCGTTGCGGCGGCACAGCTCGATGAGGCGCTTCTGCACCATCGGGACCCGCTCCAGCGGATACTCGACGGCGAGGTCGCCACGGGCCACCATCACACCGTCGAACGCCATGACGACGCCCTCCATGTGCTCGACGGCCTGCGGCTTCTCGACCTTGGCGATGACCGGCACCCGGCGGCCGACCTCGTCCATGACCTTGTGGACGTCCTTGACGTCGTCGGCGTCCCGGACGAAGGAGAGCGCGACCAGGTCGCAGCCCATCTTCAGGGCGAACCGCAGGTCCTCGACGTCCTTCTCGGACAGGGCCGGCACGTTCACCGCCGCGCCGGGCAGGTTGATGCCCTTGTGGTCGGAGATGACACCGCCCTCGATGACGATGGTCTTGACCTGCGGGCCCTCGACCGAGGTCACCTTGAGCTCGACGTTGCCGTCGTTGATCAGGATGGGGTCGCCCTTGGAGACGTCGCCCGGCAGCCCCTTGTAGGTGGTGCCGCAGATCGACTTGTCGCCCGGGACGTCCTCGGTGGTGATGGTGAACTCGTCACCGCGCACCAGCTCGACGGGGCCCTCGGCGAACTTCTCCAGGCGGATCTTGGGTCCCTGGAGGTCGGCGAGCACGCCCACCGCGCGACCGGTGTCCGCGGCGGCCTTGCGGACACGGTCGTACCGTTCCTGGTGCTCTGCCTGGGATCCGTGGCTGAAGTTGAAGCGGGCCACGTTCATACCGGCCTCGATCAGAGCAGTCAGCTGCTCGTAGGAGTCGACGGCGGGGCCCAGTGTGCAGACGATTTTGGAACGGCGCATGAGGCGATCCTATCGGTTTGTTTCGCTCCGGAATATTCCGTCTGGTGGAATGTACAAATGGGCGGAGGCGCGCTCAGGCGTGGCCTGAAACGGACCCTGCTCAGGCGCCCGTGCCGCTCGCGCCCTCGCTGGACCGGACCAGTGCGTACGTCTGCGTCGCGATCTCCAGCTCCTCATCCGTGGGTACCACTGCCACGGCCACCCGTGCGTATTCCGGCGAGATCAGCCGCGGCGCGTCGGACCGTACGGCGTTGAGCTCGCCGTCGACCGCCAGCCCCAGCTCCTCCAGACCCAGGACGGCGGCCTCGCGCACCGGCGCCGCGTTCTCGCCCACCCCGGCGGTGAAGGCGACCGCGTCCACCTTGCCCAGCACCGCGTAGTAGGCGCCGATGTACTTCTTCAGCCGGTGGATGTAGATGTCGAAGGCGAGCGCCGCGCGCTGGTCGCCCGCCTCGATCCGGCGGCGGATCTCGCGCATGTCGTTGTCGCCGCAGAGCCCGACCAGGCCGCTCTTCTTGTTGAGCAGGGTGTCGATCTCGTCCGTGGACATCCCGGCCACCCGCTCCAGGTGGAAGGTGACCGCCGGGTCGATGTCGCCCGAGCGGGTGCCCATGACCAGGCCCTCCAGCGGGGTGAGCCCCATCGAGGTGTCCACGCACACCCCGCCCCGGACCGCCGACGCCGAGGCGCCGTTGCCCAGGTGCAGCACGATCACGTTGACCTCGGAGGGGTCCTTGCCGAGCAGCTTCGCGGTCTCGCGCGAGACGTACGCGTGCGAGGTGCCGTGGAAGCCGTAGCGGCGGATGCGGTGCGCGTCGGCGGTCTCGATGTCGATCGCGTACCGGGCCGCATGCTCGGGCATCGTGGTGTGGAAGGCGGTGTCGAAGACGGCCACCTGCGGCAGGTCCGGGCGCAGCGACTGCGCGGTGCGGATGCCGGTGATGTTCGCCGGGTTGTGCAGCGGGGCGACCGGGACGAGCCGCTCGATCTCCGCCATGACCTCCTCGGTGATGACGGTCGGCGCGCTGAACTTCAGCCCGCCGTGCACCACGCGGTGGCCGATCGCGGCGAGTTCGGGGGAGTCCAGGCCCAGGCCGTCCTTGGCGAGCTCCTCGGAGACCGCCTTGAGGGCCGCCGCGTGGTCCGCGATCGGGCCGGTCTGCTCGCGGGGCTCGCCGCCGGTGGCCAGCGGGGTGTGCTTCAGCCGCGACGTCTCCTCACCGATCCGCTCGACCAGGCCCACCGCCAGGCGGGAGGAGTCGGTCATGTCGAGGAGCTGGTACTTCACCGACGAGGAGCCGGAGTTGAGTACGAGCACGCGGGACGGGGTGGCGGGGGTGGTCATGCGGAGGTCTCCTGCCCCTGAGCCTGGGCCTGGATGGCCGTGATGGCGACGGTGTTGACGATGTCCTGGACGAGGGCGCCGCGCGAGAGGTCGTTGACCGGCTTGCGCAGGCCCTGGAGCACCGGGCCCACGGCCACGGCGCCGGCCGAGCGCTGCACGGCCTTGTAGGTGTTGTTGCCGGTGTTGAGGTCCGGGAAGATCAGGACGGTGGCCTGGCCGGCCACCTCCGACTCCGGCAGCTTGGTCGCGGCCACCGACGGCTCCACGGCCGCGTCGTACTGGATCGGGCCCTCGATCCGCAGGTCCGGACGGGCCTCGCGGACCAGCTTGGTGGCCTCGCGGACCTTGTCGACGTCGGCGCCCGAGCCGGAGGTGCCCGTCGAGTACGAGAGCATCGCGATCCGCGGGTCCACGCCGAACCGGGCCGCGGTGGCGGCCGCCTGGACCGCGATGTCGGCGAGCTGCTCGGCGTTCGGGTCCGGGTTGACCGCGCAGTCGCCGTACACCAGCACCTTGTCGGCGAGGCACATGAAGAAGACGGACGACACGATCGAAGCGTCCCGCTTCGTCTTGATGATCTCGAAGGCGGGGCGGATGGTGGCGGCGGTGGAGTGCACCGAGCCGGAGACCATGCCGTCGGCCAGGCCCTCCTGGACCATCAGCGTGCCGAAGTAGTTGACGTCCGCGACCACGTCGTACGCGAGCTCCACCGTCACGCCCTTGTGCGCGCGCAGCTCGGCGTACCGCTCGGCGAAGCGCTGGCGCAGCTCCGAGGTGTGCGGGTCGATGATCTGGCACGTGGTGAGGTCGATGCCGAGGTCGGCGGCCTTCTTGCGGATGGCCTCGACGTCACCGAGCAGGGTGAGCTCGCAGACGTCGCGGCGCAGCAGCACGTCGGCGGCGCGCAGCACGCGCTCCTCGGCGCCCTCGGGCAGCACGACCCGCCGGCGGTTGGCGCGGGCCTGCTCCAGGAGCTCGTGCTCGAACATCATCGGGGTGACGCGGCCGCTGCGGGCCACCGACATCCGGGCCAGCAGGTCGGCGGTGTCGGTGTACCGCTCGAAGAGGCCGAGCGCGGTCTCCGCCTTGCGCGGCGTCGAGGCGTTCAACTTGCCTTCGAGGGAGAAGAGTTCACCAGCAGTCGGGAAGGAGCCGCCGGTCACGGCGACCACCGGGGTGCCGGGCGCGAGCCGGTCGGCCAGCTTGAGGATGGCCTCGCCGGGCCGCTCGTCCAGGGTCAGCAGGATGCCCGCTATCGGGGGTGTCCCGGCGCTGTGCGCGGCCAGCGAGCCCACCACCAGGTCGGCGCGGTCGCCCGGGGTCACCACCAGGCAGCCCGGGGTCAGGGCGTTGAGGAAGTTCGGCAGCATCGCGCCGCCGAAGACGAAGTCCAGCGCGTCCCGGGCGAGCCCGGCGTCGTCGCCGAGCAGGACCGTACCGCCGAGCGCCGAGGTGATCTGGGCGACGGTCGGCGCGGCGAGGGCGGGCTCGTCGGGCAGCACGTAGCAGGGCACCGGGAGGCGGGCCTTGAGGCGCTCCGCGATACCGTCGCGGTCCTGCGGGTTCACCCGGTTGACGACCATCGCCAACACGTCGCAGCCGAGCGCCTGGTAGGCGCGGTGGGCGTTGCGCGCCTCGGCCCGCACCGACTCGGCGGGCTGGCCCTTGCCGCCGACCACCGGGATCACCGACGCGCCGAACTCGTTGGCCAGGCGCGCGTTGAGCGAGAGCTCGTCCGGGAGCTGGGTGGCGGCGAAGTCGGTGCCGAGGACCAGCACCACCTCGTAGTCGCGGGCGACCTTGTGGAAGCGCTCGACCAGCTGGGAGACCAGCTCGTCGGTGCCGCGCTCGGCCTGGAGCGCGGAGGCCTCGTGGTAGTCCATCCCGTATACGGTCGCGGCGTCCTGGGACAGCCGGTAGCGGGCGCGGAGCAGGTCGAAGAGGCGGTCCGGGCCGTCGTGCACGAGCGGGCGGAAGACGCCCACCCGGTCCACTTGGCGGGTCAGGAGCTCCATGACTCCCAGCTCGATGACCTGGCGGCCGTCTCCCCGGTCGATCCCGGTCACGTACACGCTGCGCGTCACGCGTGCTCTCCCGTTCTGTCTGTTTCTGTCTGTGGTCGCTCTGACGGTCGGAAAAAATGCAGATAGGCCAAGGTTGCCCCCTTGACAATACCCCCACGGGTGGTTAAGGCGCCCGCCGGACGGCGGTACGGACGACGGGCCCCTGCACAGGGGCCGAAGGGCCCGGAACCCAAGGGGCGAAAGGCCTCCAGTGGGAGCGGTGTGGCGGTACTGGGCGGGCGGGGCCGGTGCGGTGCGTGTGACAATCGGGTCGTCGGCCCGGTTCCTCGCGCCGGCGGGCACGGCACCACAGAGCAGGAGACTGAGTCACGATGCGCATCGGAGTCCTCACCGCGGGCGGCGACTGCCCCGGCCTGAACGCAGTGATCCGGTCGGTCGTGCACCGCGCCCTGACCGGCCACGGCGACGAGGTCATCGGCTTCGAGGACGGGTTCAAGGGCCTGCTCGACGGCCACTTCCGCCCGCTCGACCTGGACTCGGTCAGTGGCATCCTCGCGCGCGGCGGCACCATCCTCGGCTCGGCCCGCCTGGAGCGCGCCCGGCTGCGCGAGGCCGCCGAGAACTGCGCGGAGCTGGCCCGGCGCTACGGCCTCGACGCGCTCATCCCGATCGGCGGCGAGGGCACGCTGACGGCGGCCCGGATGCTCTCCGACGCCGGGATGCCGGTGGTCGGCGTGCCGAAGACCATCGACAACGACATCTCCGCGACCGACCGCACCTTCGGCTTCGACACGGCCGTCATGGTCGCGACCGAGGCCATCGACCGGCTGAAGACGACCGCCGAGTCGCACCAGCGCGTGATGGTCGTCGAGGTCATGGGGCGCCACGCGGGCTGGATCGCGCTGGAGTCCGGCATGGCCGGCGGCGCCCACGGCATCTGTCTGCCCGAGCGGCCCTTCGAGGTCGACGACCTGGTCAAGATGGTCGAGGAGCGCTTCGCGCGCGGCAAGAAGTTCGCGGTCATCTGCGTCGCCGAGGGCGCGCACCCCGCGGAGGGTGCCATGCCGTACGAGAAGGGCGCGATCGACCAGTACGGTCACGAGCGGTTCGCCGGCATCGGCAACCGGCTGGCCATCGAGCTGGAGCGGCGCCTGGGCAAGGAGGCCCGGCCGGTCATCCTCGGCCACGTCCAGCGCGGCGGCGTGCCCACCGCGTACGACCG
Source organism: Streptomyces sp. NPDC023838 (assembly GCF_040639555.1). Taxonomy (NCBI): domain Bacteria; kingdom Bacillati; phylum Actinomycetota; class Actinomycetes; order Kitasatosporales; family Streptomycetaceae; genus Streptomyces; species Streptomyces sp. NPDC023838. The sequence goes on along the minus strand of NZ_JBFAAD010000009.1, from coordinate 223,601 downwards.
CGTCCTCGCCACCCGGTTCGGGTGGCACGCGGTGGAGGCGGTGCACCGGGGGGACTTTGGCAACATGACGGCGCTGCGGGGGACGGACGTGGTGATGGCGCCGCTGGCGTCGGCGGTCACCGAGCTGAAGAGGGTGCCGGCGAGGCGGATGTTCGAGGCGGAGTCGGTGTTCTGAGGGGGTTTCCCGGGGGCTACGCCCCCGGCCCCCCGTTCGCGGGGCTGGGCCCCCTGCACCCCTGGCGGGGCTGCACCCCCTGCCCGTTGCCAAGAGCCCCGGCCGGCGTTCACGTAGACGCCGCCCGGGGCCCCACCGACTTGTCAGTCCTGTTTGGACAGGAGGACGAATCCCCGCGTCGGGGCCTGCCGCTTCCCTGATGACTCAGGCCGGGTTGCGCGGAGCTTCGCCATGACATCCCCCAGCACGTCTGGGGTGATGGGCTTGCGGGTCGATGGTTCGGCGCTGTCGTACACGCCCCACTTCCCCGCCGGGGCCTCCGGATCCACCGGCGCCACCACCCACGGGATCCCCATCCGCCGCAGCTTGGCGTCCGTCTGGCGGGCCTCTTCCGCGTCCATGCCCTCACCTCTCAGCCGTAGGTGCAGGAAGCCTAGCCATCATCACCGTCGTCGCCTCCCGCACAGTGGGAGGCGCACTTGCCGGGGTTGATGGGCCCGCACCCTCCTGGCTTCGGCGTGTGGGAGCAGTTCGCGGCCACGGTGACCAAGGCCGTGGTCGGTCCCGTCCACAGCTCGCCGTCCACGCTGTACCGGTCTGTTCGATCAGCGCTACCGTGCGGGTCAGGACCGCACCCCGCTGCGCGTTTGTCTGCGGCCCGGGGGCGCGGGCAACCACCACCGGCCCGCAGACGACCCCCGGGCCCCTACACCTGCGCCAGCGCCCAGAAGTGGTCCACGATCCGTTCCAGGAACTCGCGGCCCGCGTCGCCCGCCGTCGACTCCGCGGCCGAGCCGCTCGTGCCCCAGCTCATCGTGGACACCATGCGGCCCTGGTAGTCGGTGTGCAGTTGCTCCAGGACGTCCTGGAGGTGGTGGCGGGGGAGGGGGAGGAGTTTGGAGGCGGGGCGGACGTAGGCCTGCCAGCGGGTGGTGACCGCGCTGCGCAGCAGTTCCGCCAGGTCCTCGTGCTGGCCCGTCGCCGTGACGTACTCGCGCAGCGACAGGTTCAGCGCCTGGGCCAGCGCCTCCGACTGGCGCTCGTTGCCGCGCCAGCGGCCCGACTCCTCCATGCGGAGATAGGCCGTCACGTCGAGGCCCACCCGCCGCGCCAGGTCCTCGGGGCTGAGGCCGCGGGCCATGCGGTGTTCGCGGAGCGTGGCCGCCGCCGCCATCAGATCGCCCGGCGAGCACCACAGCACCCCCGCCAGCGCGGTCAGCTCACGGGAGTCGGGCGTGGCGAAGCCCTGCTCCCAGGAGGAGACGGTCTCGGGGGAGACCCGCAGCCCGTACTGGGCGTACAGGCCGTAGGCGACATGGCCGGGCGCCATGCCCAGCGCCTCGCGCAGACGGCGCATGGCGGGGGCGTTGAACGGCGGGGTGGGGTGCACGCGCACACCGTAGGTGCACAGGGTGACGGATGACCACGGTGTGTTCACCCAAACCTGTCAGTCCGTAGGAAGGTACGGCTTGATTTATCGGGTACATCACAACCCGCCCCTCACCCCTTGACCGCCCCGCCCAGCGCGAAACCGCCGCCCAGACGCTGGGCGATCGCCACGTACAGGAGGAGGACCGGTGTCGAGTAGAGGATCGAGAAGGCGGCCAGCTCGCCGTAGACCACCGAGCCGTAGTTGCCGAAGAAGGTGAAGATCGAGACCGAGGCGGGCAGCCGGTCGGGGGAGAGCAGCAGCATGAAGGGGACGAAGAAGTTCCCCCACAGCATGATGAAGGTGTAGATCGTCACCACCATCACGCCCGGGCCCATCAGCGGCAGCACCACCCGCCACAGCGTCTGCGGCATCGACGCCCCGTCCGTCCACGCCGCCTCCTCCAGGACCCGGGGCACGCCGTCCATGAAGTTCTTCATCAGCCAGATGGCGAACGGCAGCTGCGCGGTGGCCAGGAACAGGGCCGTGCCGTACACCGTGTCGATCAGGTCGACCTGCACGAACAGCCCGTACACCGGGACCATCACCGCCGTGATCGGCAGACAGGTGGTGAACAGGACGGTCAGCAGGTACGGGCGGGTCAGGCGGGAGCGGTAGCGGGAGAGGGGGTAGGCGGCGAGGACCGCGCAGACCACCGTCAGGGCCGTCGCGCCGCCGCACAGCACCAGGCTGTTGAGCATCGGCGTGAACGTGACCTCGTCGGTCCACACCGCCGAGAAGTTGTCCAGGGTGGGCGAGCTGGGCAGCCGCACCCTGAGGTCCGCGTCCGCGTCGAGCGAGGACAGCAGCAGCCACAGCAGCGGCAGCGCGAACGCGGCGGCGACCGCGAGCAGCGCGGCGTCGACGGCCAGCCGCTCCCGGGTCCGGCGGCGCGGCCCGCCTCGGAGCACCCTCATACCTCCACCTTCATCAGCCGCAGATAGACGACGGAGAACAGCGCCCCCACCAGGAGCAGCAGCAGCGCCACGGCCGTCCCGTACCCGATGAGGCTCTTCAGGAACGCCTGGTCGTACATGAACACGGGGAGCGTCTGGCTGCGCCGGCCCGGGCCGCCCCTCGTCATCGCCCAGATCAGCCCGAACACGGAGAGGGTCTGGAGGGTGTTGAGCATCAGGTTGGTGCCGATGGAGCGGCGGATCATCGGCAGCGTGATGTGCCACAGGCGGCGCAGCCCGCTCGCGCCGTCCACCTCCGCCGCCTCGGTGATCTCCTGCGGGATCTCGGCGAGCGCGGCCGAGTAGATCAGCATCGAGAAGGCGGTGCCGCGCCACACGTTGGCGAAGGAGACCGCCAGGATCGGCAGGCCGAACAGCCAGTTCTGGGTGGGCAGATGGAGCCAGTGGAGGACGGCGTTGAGGGTTCCCTCGCGGCGGAAGAAGGCGTACAGCAAGAAGGCCGCGACGATCTCCGGGAGCACCCAGGCCGCGACCACCAGCGTCCCGGTGAGCGTGCGCACCGGCCGCGAGGCGTGCCGCATCAGCGCGGCCAGCGCCAGGCCCAGGGTGTTCTGCCCGACGATCGAGGAGAGGACGGTGAACACCACCGTCAGCCACACCGCGTTGCGGAAGCCGGGGTCGGCGAACGCCCGCCGGAAGTTGGCGAACCCGACGAAGCTGGTGCCGGACGAGCCGGTCAGCTGCATGTCGGTGAAGGCGATGTAGACGCAGTAGCCGATGGGCCCGGCGAGGAAGAGCAGCAGCAGGAGGGTGGCGGGTGCCAGCGGCAGCCAGCGAAAGACAGCCCCTCCGGCGTTTGAGGAGCGGGGGTCTGGAGGCAGAGCCCCCAGCGCACGGCCCGTACGATTGCCACGGCGCGCGCCGGTCACCGCGAAGTCACCGCACCCCCGGTGATCGTTCGCAACTGACCGTCATAGGCCTTGGCCGCCTCGGCCGCCGTAGAGTCACCCGTCGTCACCGCCTCCATCGCCTCGCCGATCGCCGAGGAGACCTGCGGGTAGACCGGCAGGGCCGGGCGGTAGTGGGTGTCCTTCACCAGGCCGGTGAAGAAGTCGATGCCCGGCATCGACTTCAGATACGCCGGGTCCTTCGCCACGTCGTCGCGCACCGCGATCTGCGCGTCCACCACGTCCCACTTCACCGCGTTGGCCGGGGTCTGCATCTGCTGGAGGAACTCCCAGGCCAGCTCCGGGTTCCCGGCCTTCCGCGGGATCGCCCAGGTCCAGCCGCCGGAGAGGGAGACCCGGCCGGGCGCCTGGCCGTTCTGGGTCGGCATCGCGGCCTGACCGAGTACGGCGGGCCAGCGCGGCCACTCCTTCGCGCCCTTGGGGCCCCAGAACTGGCCCAGCCACGAGCCGTCGAGCGCGATCGCCAGCTTGCCCTCGGGCAGCCACTCGGTGGCGACGCGGGTGTTCACATTGGGGTCGAGCGCGTCGGAGACGTCCGGGCCGAGCTTCTCGCCGTACACCGTCCTGACGAAGTCCAGCGCGTCCTTGAAGCCCTGCGAGCCGGTGACCCACTTCTTGGCGGCCGGATCGTACAGCGGGTTGTCGCCGGTCCCGTACACCAGCATCTCGAAGCCCTGCATCACCGCCGCCTCGCCGAGCGCCTTGCCGGTCAGGACGCTGATGGGGATGACACCGGGGACCTTCTTCTTGATGGTGCGGGCCGCGTCCAGGATGTCCGCCCAGGTGCGGGGCTGCCAGTCGACGGGCAGGCCCGCCTTGGCGAAGAACTGCTTGTTGAACCACAGGCCCCGGGTGTCGGTGCCGTCCGGGACGCCGTACGTCTTGCCGTCCTCGGCCTTCGCGGCCGCCTTCGCCGTGGGGACGAAGCGGCTCCAGGCGTCCCACTTGGCCAGCTGGTCGTCCAGCGGTCTCAAGTACCCGGCCTTGATGTCGGAGTTGATGCGGAAGGTGTCCTCGTAGACCAGGTCCGGCGCGGTCTTGGCCGAGCGCATCATCTGCTGGACCTTGGTGGCGTAGTCGTTGTCCGGCGCCTGGATGGGGACGAGCTTGGCCTTCTTGCCGGGGTGGTCCTTCTCGAACCGCTCCTTCATCGACTGGAGGAAGTCGTCCTTGAAGTGCACCTTGTTGTCGGTGTTCCGGTTGTAGGCGATCTTGACGGTTGCGGAGTCACCGCCGGAGTCGCCGCAGGCGGCGAGCGAACCGGCGGCGAGCGCGGTGGCGAGGACCAGTGGGGCAAGGGCGGTGGGGCGCACGGGCACGACCTCCTCGGGCCACGAATGGCTGCCCGGTGAACGTAAAGCCGCCCCGGGGCATGGTCAATGGGGCCCGTCGGCCGTCGCGATCTCCTGATGGCTCGTCAAGTCACTTGTCAGCGGCGGGAGTCGACCCAGCGGTACTGGAGCTCCGGGCGCCCGATCTGCCCGTACTGCGGGGTCCGCTCGGCGCGGCCCGTGGTGACCAGGTGCTCCAGATAGCGGCGTGCGGTGATGCGCGAGATGCCGACGGCCTCGGCCGCAGCCGAGGCGGTGACGCCCGCCGGCGAGGACCGCAGGGTGCGGGTCACCGCCTGGAGCGTGGGCGCGCTGAGCCCCTTCGGCAGGGCCGCGGGCTGCGGGGCGCGCAGGGTGGACAGGGCCCGGTCGACCTCCTCCTGCCCGCTGGCCTCCCCGGCGGTCGCGCGGAACTCGGCGTACCGCACCAGCCGGTCGCGCAGGGTGGCGAAGGTGAAGGGCTTCAGGACGTACTGGACGACGCCCAGCGAGACGCCCTCGCGCACCATCGTCAGATCGCGGGCCGAGGTCACCGCGATGACGTCGGCGCCGTGCCCGGCGGCCCGCAGCGAGCGCACCAGCTGGAGGCCGTGCCCGTCCGGCAGATAGAGGTCGAGCAGCAGCAGGTCCACCTCGACGCGCTCCAGCACCCGCAGCGCCTCGGCCCGCGAGTGCGCGGCCCCGGCCACCGCGAAGCCGGGCACCCGGCCGACGTACAGCTGGTGCGCGTCGGCGGCGACCGGGTCGTCCTCGACGACCAGCACTCTGATGGGCCCGTCGGCGGCCGTCATACCGCGACCACCTCGCTGCGCAGCGGCAGCCGTACGGTGAACTCGGCGCCCCCGTACGGCCCTTGCGACAGCTCCACGCTTCCGCCGTGCCGCGCCACCGTCATCCGCACCAGCGCCAGGCCGATGCCGCGCCCCGGGCTCTTGGTCGACCAGCCGCGCTCGAAGACGGCGTCCACGGCGGCCGGGTCGACCCCGTTCCCGCTGTCCGCGACCCGCACCACCAGCTCCTCGTCCTCGGTGGTGAGGGTGACCGCGACCCGGGCACCCGCGCTGCCCTGGGCCGCGTCGACCGCGTTGTCCACCAGGTTGCCCAGGACCGTGACCAGGTCGCGGGGCGGCAGGGTGGGCGGCAGCAGGCCGTCCTCGATGGCGCTGCCCTCGGTGAGCGCCAGTTCGACGCCGTGCTCGTTGGCCTGGGCGGCCTTGCCGAGCAGCAGGGCGGCGAGCACCGGCTCGCCGACGGCGGTGACGACCTGGTCGGTGAGGGCCTGGGCGAGCTCCAGCTCGGCGGTGGCGAACTGGACGGCCTCCTCGACCCGGCCCAGCTCGATCAGCGAGACCACCGCGTGCAGCCGGTTCGCCGCCTCGTGGGCCTGCGCCCGCAGCGCCTGGGTGAACCCGCGCTCGGAGTCCAACTCCCCCGAAAGCGCCTGGAGTTCGGTGTGGTCGCGCAGGGTCACCACGGTGCCCCGGCGGCCGCCGCTGGAGACCGGGCGGGTGTTGACCACCACGATCCGGTCGGCCGTCATATGGACCTCGTCCGCCCTCGGCTCGCTCGCCAGCAGCGCCCCCGCGAGCGGCGCGGGCAGCCCGAGCTCGGCCACCGACCTGCCCACCGCGTCCTCGCCGAGCCCGAGCAGCTCCCGGCCGCCGTCGTTGATCAGCGCGATCCGGCGCTGCCCGTCCAGCATCAGCAGCCCCTCGCGCACCGCGTGCAGCGCGGCCTGGTGGTAGTCGTGCATCCGGCTCAGCTCGGCCGCGTTCATCCCGTGGGTGTGCCGCCGCAGCCGCGCGTTGATCACATACGTGCCGAGCCCGCCGAACGCCAGCACCCCGGAGGCGACCGCGAGCAGCGCCGCCACCTGCTCGCGTACCTGCTCGCTGATCCTGTCGATGGTGATGCCCGCGCTGACCAGGGCGGTGATCCGACCGTGGTCGCGCACCGGCGAGACGACCCGCACGGACGGCCCGAGCACGCCCATGTGCGTCTCGCTGAAGGTCTCGCCGCGCAGCGCGGGCCGGATGTCACCGAGGTACTTGCGGCCGATCTCGCCGGGCACCGGATGCGTCCAGCGGGTCCCGTCCGGCGCCAGGATCACCACGAAGTCGACGCCCGAGGTGTGGCGCAGGGTCTCCGCGTACGGCTGGAGGACCGCCGTAGGGTCCGGGGAGCGGGCCGCCTCCACCACCGCGGGCGAGGTGGCCACCGCGGTCGCGATCGCGGTGGTCTGGCGCCGCGCGGTCTCCTCGGCCTGGGCCCGGTCCTGGACGTACGAGTAGAGCACGCAGCCCGCCACGATCGCCGCGACCAGCACCACCTGCATGGCGAAGAGCTGGCCCGCGAGGCTGCGGGGACGGGGTATGCGCATGCCGGACAGTGTGCACCCGCGCACATCACGGTGAGGACAAGCCGTGTGAACGAAATGCACGCAAGGGTGACCGGCGTCACAGCCTGGTGGATAGTCGCGGGGATCCATCGAGCCATCGGGACACAGACGCACGTACGTGGGACGCGTACGGAATCAGTAGGAGGCACCCCGTGACCCCAGCAGCCGCCCGGCGGGACCGCACGCACTATCTCTATCTAGCCGTGATCGCCGCGGTGCTCATCGGCATCACCGTGGGCTTCGCCGCCCCCGGGGTGGCCGTCGAGCTCAAGCCGATCGGCACCGGCTTCGTGAACCTGATCAAGATGATGATCTCGCCGATCATCTTCTGCACGATCGTGCTCGGCGTCGGATCGGTCCGCAAGGCCGCCAAGGTCGGGGCGGTCGGCGGACTCGCGCTCGGCTACTTCATGATCATGTCGACCGTGGCGCTCGCCATCGGTCTGGTCGTCGGCAACATCCTGGAGCCCGGCTCGGGCCTGCACCTCACCGAGGCGACCAAGCACGCGGGAGCCAAGCAGGCGGCCGGGGCCAGCGAGTCCACCGCCGACTTCCTGCTCGGGATCATTCCCAAGACGATGGTCTCCGCCTTCACCGAGGGCCAGGTCCTGCAGACCCTGCTGATCGCCCTGCTCGTGGGCTTCGCGCTGCAGGCCATGGGCTCGGCCGGCGAGCCGGTGCTGCGCGGCATCGGCCACATCCAGAAACTGGTCTTCCGGATTCTGTCGATGGTGATGTGGGTGGCGCCGCTGGGCGCGTTCGGCGCCATCGCGGCGGTGGTCGGCGAGACCGGCACGGACGCGCTGAAGTCGCTGGCCGTCATCATGGTCGGCTTCTACATCACCTGTGCGCTCTTCGTCTTCGTGGTCCTCGGCACGCTGCTGCGCCTGCTGGCCGGGGTGAACATCTTCCGGCTGCTGAAGTACCTGGGCCGCGAGTTCCTGCTGATCCTCTCCACCTCGTCCTCCGAGACCGCGCTGCCGCGGCTGATCGCCAAGATGGAGCACCTGGGGGTCAGCCGGTCGGTGGCGGGCATCACCGTGCCGACGGGCTACTCGTTCAACCTCGACGGCACCGCGATCTACCTCACGATGTCCTCGCTCTTCATCGCCAACGCGATGGGCAGCCCGCTCGGCGCCGGGCAGCAGATCTCGCTCCTCCTTTTCATGATCGTCGCCTCCAAGGGTGCGGCCGGAGTGACCGGCGCGGGCCTGGCGACGCTGGCCGGCGGCCTCCAGTCGCACCGCCCCGAACTCGTCGACGGCGTCGGCCTGATCGTCGGCATCGACCGCTTCATGAGCGAGGCGCGGGCGCTGACCAACTTCGCGGGCAACGCGGTGGCGACGGTGCTCGTCGGCACCTGGACGAAGGAGATCGACAAGGCGCGGGTCGAGGAGGTGCTCGCGGGACGGATGCCGTTCGACGAGGTGACGTTCGCGGCGAGCGACGCGCACGGCCCCGCCGACTCGCCGCGGGAGCGGGAGCGGGAGCGGGAGCGGGAGCAGGTCCAGGAGCGGGAGGTCACCCTCACCAAGGAAGCCGCCGCTCAGGACGTTCCCGAGCCGCGGGAACCCGCCACCCCCTGAACGCGTCCGGACAGGTGTCCACTACCGTGCGGGGCGTCCGTCCGGAAGCGGGTGACGGGGAAAGTGAGCGGAATGAAGATCGACTGGGACCGGCGTACCTGTGCGCGCCGGGGGCATGTGACGTACGAGCCGAGCGAGGCGGAGCTGCGCGAGCGGCTGCGCGCCCACACCGGGCTCGGCGACGCCTGGCGCTGTCTGCGCTGCGGCGACTTCGCCCTCGGCGCCCCGCACGGCTCGGGGCCCGCACAGGACGCGCCGCTGGTGCCGCGCGGCAAGGTGCTGCGGGACCTGTTCATCCTGCGGTTCCTGGCCGTGGAACGGCTGGTGCGCGGGGTGTTCATCGTCCTGGTGGCGGCCGCGGTGTGGAAGTTCAGCAACAGCCAGGACGCGGTGCGCCGGCTCTTCGACGAGAACCTGGACGTCTTCCGCCCGGTGTTCCAGCACTTCCACTACGACCTCGACCACTCGCCCGTCGTGGGCACCATCCAGAAGTCCTTCGGCTACAAGCACTCCACGCTGGTGGCCGTGGCCGTGGCGCTGCTCGTGTACGCGCTGATCGAGATCGTCGAGGCGGTCGGGCTGTGGCGGGCCGAGCGCTGGGCGGAGTACCTGACCGTGGTGGCCACGGCGGCGTTCCTGCCGCTGGAGATCTACGAGCTCACCGAGAAGATCAGCTACCTCAAGATCGCCACGCTGGGGCTCAACATCCTCGCCGTGCTCTACATCCTGCTCTCCAAGCGCCTGTTCGGCCTGCGGGGTGGGCGGGCAGCCTTTGAGGCGGAGAGGCACAGCGCGTCGCTGATGGAAGTCGAGGCGACGGCGGGCCTCCTGGTGGGGACGACGTGAAGGGAAGCCGAACGATGAGCAAGAAGATCGCAGTGGTACTCGCCCTGCTCCTGGGCACGGCCCTGGTGGCACCGGCGGCGGCCGAGGCCGCGCCGAGCGCGGTGGTGCGGACGGTGTCGGTGGCGGCGCCCGACGCCCAGGCGCCCGCGCTGACGGGCGCGTCGGCCGCCGCGCACCACACCTACGGCAAGTCGTCCCATGTGACGCTCGCCAAGCCCAAGAAGAAGAAAAAGAAGAAGAGCTTCCTCAAGAAGCTGGGCATCTTCCTGCTGGTGATCTTCCTGCTCTTCGTGGCACTGATCGTCCTGGTGATCTGGCTGATCGTGCGCAAGATCCGCGGGCGCCGCACGAGCCACTGACGTACAGCCGCCAGGCCCTGGGCCTACAGGTCGCGGGGCAGCAGTGCCCGCTCCTCGTCGGTGAGGACCAGATCGGCGGCCGCCGCCGAGTCCCGTACGGACTCGGGGCGGCTGCCGCCCGGAATGGGGATCACGTTCGGGGAGCGGTCGAGCAGCCAGGCCAGGGCGATCCGCTGCGGGCTGACTCCCCGGGCGCCGGCGACCGCGTGGAACCCGGCGTACGAGGGGTCGGCGGCGATGCCGGACGACTCCCCGTCGAGCGAGCTGCGCGAGATGCCGCCGAGCGGACTCCACGGCAGGAACGCCAGCCCCAGCCCGGCGGTGAGCCGCAGCTCGGGCTCGGCGTCGCGGACGGCGGGGGAGTAGCGGTTCTGCACCGACACCAGCCGGTCCCCGAGGATCTCCTTCGCCTGCCGGATCTGGTGGACATCGGCGTTGGAGATCCCGGCGAGCCGGACCGTACCGTCGTCGAGGAGCTCGCGCAGGGCGCCGAGCGAGTCCGCGTACGGGACGGCCGGGTCCGGCTTGTGCAGCTGGTAGAGGCCGATCGCCTCGGTGCCGAGCCGCCGCAGCGACTCCTTCGCGGCCCGCTTGAGGTGCTCGGGCCGCCCGTCGACGCTCCAGTCCCCGTCGTCGGTCCGCCCGCGCCCGCCCTTGGTGGCGACGAGGACGTCGGACGTGTCGCCGCCGTACGAGGCGAGGGCGCGGGCGAGCAGCAGCTCGTTGTGGCCGGGCTCGCCGCCGGGGGCGTAGTACGAGTCGGCGGTGTCGAGGAGGGTCACGCCCGAGTCGAGCGCCGCGTGGACGGTGGCGAGGGCGCGCGCCTCGTCGGGCCGCCCTTCGATGGACAGGGGCATGGCGCCGTACCCGATGGCGCTGACCTTCAGATCCCCAAGTGTGCGGTACCGCATGTCAGTTGCTCCCCTTGAGCGTCTCGGCCACGGCGTCCGTGAGCCAGTCCCCGGTGTGCGAGAAGGTGAATCCGAGCCGCTCGGCGCGGGTGTTGTCCATGCCGTACGAGCGCCGGAAGGAGAACGGCGAGACCTCGCCGACCTGCACCGTCAGGTACCGGGCGGGGCCGCCGCCGATCGCGGCCACGATGTCCTCGGTGGTGAGCGGCCCGTGCGAGGCTGCGTTCACGGGCCCGGTGAAGTCCTGCCCCGCCGTCCAGAAGAGGAAGTCGGCGATCTCGTCGACGTTGATGTACGTGGCGGGATGGTTGAGGGCGGGGACGGCGATGGGCTCGCCGCTACGGAGGCGGTCCGCGTAGTGGGCGACGCGCCCGGTGAAGTCGTCGGCGCCGCCGAGGACGTGGGCGACGCGGACGCCGACGTACGGGAAGCCGGGCGCGGCGGCGAACACGGCTTCGGCCTGCCGCTTGCCCTCGCCGTAGTGGGCACCGAGGAACTCGGCGTCGTCCCAGGGGAGTTGGAGGTCGACCGCGACACTTCCGGGCTCGATGGCGGCTTCCGGCACGGGCAGGCCCGAGTCCTCGTACTCGTACACCTCGACGGTCGACGTCATCACGTACCGGCGGGTGCGGTGGGCGAAGACGCGGCGGGCGACGGCGGCCTGGCGCGGGGTGTAGCAGACCTGGTCGAAGACGACGTCGAACGTCCGGTCACCGAGGGCCGCTTCGAGGGCGGCCTCGTCGTCGCGGTCGGCGACGAGGTGGCCGGTGCCGGGAGGAGGTGGGGAGGACCCCCGGTTCAGTACGGTGACGTGGTCACCGGCGGTGACGAGCCGCGCGAGCAGCCGCTTGCCGAAGTAGCGGTTGCCGCCGATGACCAGCACGTTTCGGGGCTTCTGTGTCATGTCGTTTGCCATGTACACAGTGTTACTTTGACGGGCGGCGTCCTGAAGGGGGAAACATGGGAGAACTGTCCGCTGTACCGAAGGAACCACGGAGTTCGAGGGCTTCGGCCCACGATTCCTCACCGGCCTTCGACCAGGTGGACCGGCAGCTCCTCGAACTGGTCCAGTCGGAGGGCCGGATCAAGCTGAGCGAGCTGGGCCGGCGGGTGCGGCTGAGCCCCGCCGCCGTCACGGAACGGCTGCGGCGCCTGGAGGCGGGCGGCGCGATCACGGGCTACGGCGCCCGCGTCGACGCGGCCCGCCTCGGCTACGGCATCCAGGCGTTCATCCGGGTCAACCCGCACGGCGGCTACACCCTGAAGCACCCCCGGACGCTGGAGCTGATGGCCCGCCAGGAGATCCGCGAGGTCCACCACGTGGTGGGCGAGGACTGCTGGATCATCAAGGTCGCGGTGACGGACACGGGGCATCTGGAGGAGGTGCTGGCGGAGGTGTCGGCACTGGGCCGGACGACGACGTCGATCGTGCTGTCGTCACCGGTGGACGGGAGGCCGTTGCTGCCGCCGGAGTGAGGGGGCGGGGGCGGGAGGCCGCGGCCGGGGCGGCTCCCCTTGCCTTGACGTCCGCGTCAAGGAATACCGTCACAGCATGCGAATCGGCGAGCTGGCCGCACGTGCCGGGACCACCACCCGGGCGCTGCGCTACTACGAGTCGCGCGGGCTGCTGACCGCGCGTCGGGCGGAGAACGGGTACCGCGCGTACGACGAGGACGACCTGCGTCTGCTCCGGCAGATCCAGACCCTGCAGGACTTCGGGTTCGAGCTGGAGGAGACGCGGCCGTTCGTGGAGTGTCTGCGGGCCGGCCACCCGGCGGGCGACACCTGTCCCGCGTCGCTCGCCGTGTACCGGCGCAAGCTGGCCGAGCTCGACGGGCTCATCGGGCAGCTCCAGTCCGTACGCGACCAGGTCGGCGCCCAGCTGGCCCGCGCGGAGACGGCCCGCGCCGAGCTGGAGGCCGATTCGCTGGTGCCCGGGGCCCCCGGGTGCGAACTGACCGGGATGACGGAGGAGCGGATATGACAGTGCAGGCCGCAGGTGTGGACGTGGTGACGGACGCGACCTTCGAGGCGGAGGTGCTGGCGGCGGATCTGCCGGTGCTCGTGGAGTTCACCGCCGAGTGGTGCGGCCCGTGCCGCCAGCTCGCGCCGGTGCTGAGCCAGATCGCCTTCGAGGAGGGCGACCGGCTCAAGGTCGTCCAGCTGGACGTCGACAAGGACCCGGAGACGACCGTGAAGTACGGCGTGCTGTCGATGCCGACGCTCATGGTGTTCCGCGCGGGCGAGCCGGTGAAGTCGATGGTGGGCGCGCGCCCCAAGCGCCGCCTGATGCAGGAGCTCGAAGACGTACTGCAGCAGTAAGCACCAGAGAAACCAAAAAGCCCCGGTCCGATATTGCGGCCGGGGTTTTTCTCTGCGTATAGTGGATTCTTCGTGTGCGACCATTCGGAAGCACGCGAAAAGCCCTTACAGAATGCACTGTATCGCGTCAGGAGCGGAATTGTCAACCGAGGAAATTCGGAAAGAGCAGCAATTCATCGACGGGCTCTACGCGCGCCTCGAAGACCTGCGCGCGCAGGCCGAGGTGTCGGTGCGCAGCGCCCTGGCGCAGGTCGGGACCGGTCTTCAGGCGCGGCTGGAGCGCGATGTGCTGGTGGCCGAGCAGTCCGGGCTGCTCAGCGCGCTCGACGGCGGCGAGAACGGGCTCTGCTTCGGCCGCCTCGACTTTTCCGACGGCCGCGCCCACCACATCGGCCGCATCGGAATCCGCCGGGACGACACGGAACGCACGCCCCTCGTCGTCGACTGGCGGGCCGATGTGGCGCGGCCGTTCTATCTCGCCACCGGGTACACCCCGATGGGGCTGCGCCGCAGGCGCCACCTCACCACCCAGGGGCGTACGGTCACCGCGCTGCACGACGAGATCCTCGACCTCACCGACGCGGCCCGCACCGGGCACGAGGGCGCGGACGCCGACGCCGTGCTGCTCGCCGCGCTCGACGCGGCCCGCACCGGCCGGATGCACGACATCGTGCAGACCATCCAGGCCGAGCAGGACAAAATCATCCGGGCCCCGCAGCGCGGCGTCCTGGTCGTCGAGGGCGGGCCCGGCACCGGCAAGACGGCGGTCGCGCTGCACCGCGCGGCGTATCTGCTCTACGCGTACCGCGAGCAGCTCGCCCGGCGCGCCGTGCTGATCGTCGGCCCCAACCCCGCCTTCCTCGGCTACATCGGGGAGGTGCTGCCCGCCCTCGGTGAGACCGGGGTGCTCCTCGCCACCATGGGTGAGCTCTTCCCGGGCGTGCGGGCCGAGGGGACCGACACCCCGGCCGCCGCCGAGGTCAAGGGGCGCAGTGACATGGCCGAGGTGCTCGCCAAGGCCGTGCGGGACCGGCAGACCGTTCCGCACATCGCCGCCGAGATCGACCACGAGGGGTACGGGACGCTCAGCCTCGACCGCGCCATGGCCGAGGACGCCCGCTGGAAGGCCCGCGAGAGCGGGCTGCCGCACAACCTGGCCCGCCCGCACTTCGCCTTCCACATCATCGACGCGCTCACCGCGCAGCTCGCGGAGCGGATCGGCGCCGACCCCTTCGGCGGCGAGAACCTGCTGGGCCCCGACGACCTCGCCCAGCTCGGCAAGGAGATCGCCACCAGCCGCGAGGTGCACGCCGCGATCGAGGAGTTCTGGCCCACGCTCACGCCGGAGCGGTTTGTCGCCGACTTCCTGGCCGACCCGACCCATCTGGCGGACGCCGACGCGGAGTTGATCCGGCGCGAGGGCGGCCCCTGGACGGCGGCCGACGTGCCGCTGCTCGACGAGGCCGCCGAACTCCTCGGCGAGGACGACTCGGCGGCCCGCGCCGCCGCCGAGGCCGAGCGTCAGGACCGGATCGCGTACGCGCAGGGCGTCCTCGACCTCTCCGCGGGCTCGGAGAGCTTCGAGTTCGAGGACGAGGAGTCCGAGGTGCTCGCGGCGCACGACATCATCGACGCCGAGCGGTTCGCGGACCGCCACGAGGAGGCCGACCACCGCAGCGCCGCCGAGCGGGCCGCCGCCGACCGCACCTGGGCGTTCGGCCACATCATCGTGGACGAGGCGCAGGAGCTCTCCGCGATGGCCTGGCGGCTGCTGATGCGCCGCTGCCCGACCCGCTCGCTCACCCTGGTCGGCGACCCCGCACAGACCGCCGACCCGGCGGGCGTCGGCTCCTGGCGGCGGATTCTGGAGCCGTACGTGGAGGACCGCTGGGAGCATGTGCGCCTGGGGGTCAACTACCGTACGCCCGCCGAGATCATGGAGGTCGCGGCGCAGGTCTGCCGCGCGGTGGACCCCTCCTTCGAGCCGCCGAGTTCGGTACGGGCCACAGGGGTGCGGCCCTGGGCGCGCCAGGCGGCGCCGGGCGCCCTCGCGCAGGCCGTGGCCGAGGCGGTGAAGGCGGAGACGCCGGAGGACGGCCGTCTCGCGGTCGTCGCGCCCCGCACCCTCCACCCCGCGCTGCACGCCGCGCTCCCGGAGGTCCCGCCGGGCGAGCCCGATCTGACCCGCCCGGTCGTCCTGCTCGACCCGCGTCAGGCCAAGGGGCTGGAGTTCGACACGGTGCTGGTGGTGGAGCCGGGCGAGTACGGGGTGAGCGACCTGTACGTGGCGCTCACCCGTGCCACCCAGCGCCTGGGCGTGCTGCACTCGGCGCCGCTGCCGAAGGCGCTGGCCCAGGCGCTGGAGGGCTGATTCACACCGGCCGCAGCCACACCGTGGCCAGCGGCGGCAGCGTCAGCTGGATGCTGACCGGCCGGCCGTGGCTCGGCGTGGAGTCCGGCTTGAGGGGGTCCTCGTTGCGGATGTCGCCGCCGCCGTACCGCGCGGCGTCCGTGTTGAGGACCTCCGCCCAGGCGGACGCGGTGTCGGGCACACCGAGCCGGTAGTCGTGGCGGACGACCGGGGAGAAGTGGGAGACGGCGAGCAGCGGGTTGCCGGAGGCGTCGTGGCGCAGGAAGGCGAAGACGTTGTCCTCCGCCGCGTCGCCCGCCACCCAGGCGAAGCCGCCCGGGTCGGTGTCGCGCTGCCACAGCGGCGGGGCGTCGCGGTAGACCGTGTTCAGGTCGCGGACCAGGTCCCGTACGCCCCGGTGGTCCGGCTCCGCCGAGTACGACGGGTCGAGCAGCCACCAGTCGGGGCCGGTCGTCTCCGACCACTCCGCCCCCTGGGCGAACTCCTGCCCCATAAAGAGGAGTTGCTTGCCCGGGTGTGCCCACATGAAGCCCAGATAGGCGCGGTGGGTGGCGCGCCGCTGCCACCAGTCGCCGGGCATCTTGGAGACCAGCGAGCTCTTGCCGTGCACGACCTCGTCGTGGGAGATCGGCAGGACGTAGTTCTCGCTGTACGCGTACACCATCGAGAAAGTCATCTCGTTGTGGTGGTACTTGCGGTGGACCGGCTCCTTGGACACGTAGCCCAGCGAGTCGTGCATCCAGCCCATGTTCCACTTCAGGCCGAAGCCGAGCCCGCCGAAGCCGCCGGGGCCCACGTGGTGGGTCGCGCGCGTCACGCCGTCCCAGGCCGTGGACTCCTCGGCGATGGTGATCACGCCCGGGCAGCGGCGGTAGACGGTGGCGTTCATCTCCTGGAGGAAGGCCACCGCGTCCAGGTTCTCCCGGCCGCCGTGCTCGTTGGGCGACCACTCACCCTCCTCGCGCGAGTAGTCCAGGTAGAGCATCGAGGCGACCGCGTCCACCCGCAGCCCGTCGACGTGGAACTCCTCGCACCAGTACGTGGCGTTGGCCACCAGGAAGTTGCGGACCTCCTTGCGGCCGTAGTCGAACTCCAGGGTGCCCCAGTCGGGGTGCTCGGAGCGGGACGGGTCCTCGTGCTCGTAGAGCGTGCGCCCGTCGAAGCGGGCCAGCGCCCAGTCGTCCTTCGGGAAGTGCGCGGGCACCCAGTCGACGATCACCCCGATCCCGGCCCGGTGCAGCGCGTCCACCAGGAAGCGGAAGTCGTCCGGGGTGCCCATCCGGGCGGTGGGCGCGTAGAAGCCGGTCACCTGGTAGCCCCAGGAGCCGCCGAAGGGGTGCTCGGCGACCGGCAGGAACTCCACGTGGGTGAAGCCCAGGTCGCGTACGTACGCCGGGAGCTGCTCGGCGAGCTGGCGGTAGGTCAGCCGCGGCCGCCAGGACGGCAGGTGCACCTCGTACACCGAGAAGGGCGACTCGTGGACCGGCCGGTCGCCGCGCGCCGCCATCCACAGGTCGTCCTGCCACACGTGGTGCGAGTCGGTCACGATCGACGCGGTCGCGGGCGGGACCTCGGTGCGCCGAGCCATCGGGTCGGCCCGCAGGGTGTGCGAGCCGTCGGGGCGGGTGATCTCGAACTTGTAGAGCGCGCCCTCGCCGACGCCGGGCAGGAACAGCTCCCACACACCGGTGGAGCCGAGCGAGCGCATCGGGAACGCGGTGCCGTCCCAGTAGCAGAAGTCGCCGGTGACGCGGACGCCGAGGGCGTTGGGTGCCCAGAGGGTGAACCGGGTGCCGGGCACGCCCTGGTGGGTCATCGGACGGGCGCCCAGCGCCGTCCACAGCTCCTCGTGGCGGCCCTCGCCGATCAGGTGCAGATCGAGCTCGCCGAGCGCGGGCAGGAAGCGGTACGGGTCCTCGGCCTTCAGCTCGTTGTCGTCATAGGTGACCAGCAGCGAGTACTCGGGGACCTCGCGCAGCGGCAGCACCCCGCCGAACAGGCCGTCGCCCTCGTCGTGCAGCTCGGCGCGGTGGCCGTCGGCCAGGACACTCACGCCCTGGGCGTACGGGCGCAGCACCCGGAAGGCGACGCCGCCGCGCACGGAGTGGGCGCCGAGCAGCGCGTGCGGGTCGTGGTGCGCCCCGGCGAGCAGCCGGGCGCGGTCGTCGGCGGCGAGCGGCCGCGCGGGCCGGACGCCTTGACTCCCGCCGGGCTTCGCCTTCGACTCGGGCTTGGCCTTCGACTCGGGCTTGGCCTTCGACGCGCGCTTCGCCGTCGACTCGGGCTTCGCCTTCGGCTCGGGCTTCGGCTTCGACGCGCGCTTCGGCTTCGACGGCGTGGCGGCGCGGGCGGGCCGCGAGGGATCGGGGTTCTGCGGTCGGTCGCCGGTGGGCGGGCGGGCGGTCACGGGTACGGCCTCCTCGGGGGGTGGTGCGGGGTCGGGGTCAGTCCTGGGCCAGTCGGCGGACCGCCGCCATCGGGACGGCGAGCCAGTCGGGGCGGTGGCGGGCCTCGTACAGCACCTCGTACACCGCCTTGTCGGTCTCGTACGCCCGCAGGAGCTCGGGCTCGTCGCGCGGGTCGGTGCCGGCGGCCGCCGCGTAACCCGTGCAGTACGCGTCCCGGCAGGACTCGGCCCACTCGGGGCGCCACGGTCGCTGGGTGCGGGCCGCGTAGTCGAAGGAGCGCAGCATCCCGGCGACGTCGCGGACCGGCGGCTGCGGGCGGCGGCGCTCGGCCAGCGGCCGGGCGGGCTCGCCCTCGAAGTCGATGACCGCCCAGTCGCCGCCGCCGGTCCGCAGGGTCTGGCCCAGGTGCAGATCGCCGTGGACGCGCTGGGCGGGCCGGGCCGCGGCCACCCGGGTGACCGCGTCGAACGCGGCCCGCAGCCCGGGCACATGGGGCTGCAGCGTCGGCACCGCCTGCGCGGCCGCCTCCAGCCGCTCGTGCATCGCGGTCGCGAGCAGCTCGGTCTGGGCGCGGCCGAGGGTGACCACCGGCAGCGCCTCGGCGAGCGCGGTGTGCACCTCGGCGGTGGCCCGGCCCAGCGCGTGCGCCTCCCGGGTGAAGTCGCGCCGCTCGGCGAGCGCGCGCAGCGCCAGCCGCCAGCCGTCCTGCGAGCCGCGCAGATAGGGCTGGAGCACGGCGAGCGTGGCGTTCTCGGGCAGGTCCGTCTGGATCCAGGCTGCGGGCGCGGGCACCCGGGCGCACCCGTGCCGGGCCAGCACCAGCGGAAGCTCCAGGTCGGGGTTGACCCCGAAGTGGATCCGGCGGAATACCTTGAGGATGAACGTATCTCCGTACACCAGCGAGGAGTTGGACTGCTCGGCGGCGAGGAGGCGGGGCGCGAGTCCGGCCGGGACCGGGATGGCGCCGTCGCAGCCGAAGCGCAGCGGTCCCAGCCGCCCCGGGGTGCGCAGCCGTTCCAGGAGCAGGGAGGCCACCTGGGGGTCCTGGAGCGCGTCGTAGACGGTGAGGCCGGTCAGCGGTCCGGCGGTGGCGTGGCCGACGAGCGCGGGGGCGAGCGGCGGCGGCAGCACCTTCCGCACGCCGAGCAGCAGCTGGTAGACATCGCCGGGGCCGGGCTCGGAGGCGGAGCCGGGCTGCTCGGCCCGGACGAGCAGGTGGAGGCAGCCGGGGAGCAGTTCGGTGACCGAGACGAGCGAGAAGCCGGTGACCGGGCGGCCCTTGCCCGCGAACCAGCGCTGTCTGGGGAGCCATTCGTGCAGCAGCGGCGCCAGCGAGGGCAGCAGCGCGACAGGAGTCAGGGTGGGTGCGGCCTTGGGCATGGCAGCGCGTCCTTTCCCCGGGCTCACAAGGATGTGCGCAGAGTGTCCCGGATTGCGGCATTGGCTGTCCGGCGGCGCGCGGAGCGTCCGGTAGGCCACTGGGAGCGGTCCGGAGCGTCGCTGAGGAGAGTGCCCCGGGCGGGCCGGAGGAAACCGGCCCGTCCGGGGCGGCCCGAAAGCGCCCCTCAGCGGGGTGGAACTAGCCGATCGCGATGCTGTCCTTGCGCAGCCGGAACCAGTAGAAGCCATGACCCGCCAGGGTCAGCAAGTACGGCCACTGGCCGATGGCCGGGAAGCGCACCCCGCCGATCAGCTCCACCGGATGGCGTCCGGCGAAGGCCCGCAGATCGAGCTCGGTGGGCTGGGCGAAACGCGAGAAGTTGTTCACGCAGAGCACCAGGTCGTCGCCCTCTCCGCCAGAAGCGGGTACTTCCCGCAGGAACGCCAGGACCGCCGGGTTGGAGGACGGGAGTTCGGTGTACGAGCCGAGCCCGAAGGCCGGGTTCTGCTTGCGGATCTCGATCATCCGCCGGGTCCAGTGCAGCAGCGAGGACGGCGAGGCCATGGCGGCCTCCACGTTGGTGACCTGGTAGCCGTAGACCGGGTCCATGATCGTGGGCAGGAACAGCCGTCCCGGATCACAGGACGAGAAGCCCGCGTTGCGGTCGGGCGTCCACTGCATGGGGGTGCGCACCGCGTCCCGGTCGCCCAGCCAGATGTTGTCGCCCATCCCGATCTCGTCCCCGTAGTAGAGGATCGGCGAGCCGGGCAGGGACAACAGCAGGGCGGTGAACAGCTCGATCTGGTTGCGGTCGTTGTCCAGCAGGGAGGCGAGCCGGCGCCGGATGCCGATGTTGGCGCGCATCCGGGGGTCCTTGGCGTACTCCGCGTACATGTAGTCGCGCTCTTCGTCCGTGACCATTTCGAGGGTCAGCTCGTCGTGGTTGCGCAGGAAGATGCCCCACTGGCAGGTCCTGGGGATGGCCGGGGTCTTGGCGAGCACCTCGGAGACCGGGTAGCGGCTCTCGCGGCGCACGGCCATGAAGATGCGCGGCATCACGGGGAAGTGGAACGCCATGTGGCACTCGTCGCCGCCCGCCGCGTAGTCGCCGAAGTAGTCGACGACGTCCTCCGGCCACTGGTTGGCCTCGGCGAGCAGCACGGTGTCCGGGTAGCTCGCGTCGATCTCGGCCCGGACCCGCTTGAGGAAGTCGTGGGTCGCGGGCAGGTTCTCGCAGTTGGTGCCCTCCTCCTGGTAGAGGTACGGGACGGCGTCGAGGCGGAAGCCGTCGATGCCCAGGTCCAGCCAGAACCGCAGCGCGGCCAGGATCTCGTCCTGGACGGCCGGGTTCTCGTAGTTGAGGTCGGGCTGGTGGGAGAAGAAGCGGTGCCAGTAGTACTGCTTGCGGACGGGGTCGAAGGTCCAGTTGGAGGTCTCGGTGTCGACGAAGATGATCCGGGCGTCCTGGAACTGCTTGTCGTTGTCGGCCCAGACGTAGTAGTCGCCGTACGGGCCCGCGGGGTCCTTGCGCGACTCCTGGAACCACGGGTGCTGGTCGCTGGTGTGGTTCATCACGAAGTCGATGATCACGCGCATGCCGCGCTGGTGGGCGGCGTCCACGAACTCCACGAAGTCGGCGAGGTCGCCGAACTCCGGGAGCACCGCGGTGTAGTCCGAGACGTCGTAACCGCCGTCCCGCAGCGGTGACTTGAAGAAGGGCGGCAGCCAGAGGCAGTCCACCCCCAGCCACTGCAGGTAGTCGAGTTTGGCGGTGATGCCCTTGAGATCCCCTACGCCGTCGCCGTTGCTGTCCTGGAAGGACCGCACGAGCACCTCGTAGAAGACGGCCCGCTTGAACCATTCGGGATCGCGGTCCTTGGCGGGAGTGTCCTCGAAGGTGTCGTGGACGGGCTCGTTGACGATCATGGTGTGGGTGACCCTCCGATCGGCGGGGACGGTCGCAGGACCAGGATGTGCGCGGGCACACGGCCCGGCTCCAGACGCACGTAGTTGGCCCTGCCCCAGTGGTAGGTCTCACCGGTGAGCTCGTCGCGCACCGGGACGGACTCGTGCCACGAGAGGCCGAGCTCCGGCATGTCCAACGAGACCGTGGCCTCCTGGGTGTGGTGGGGGTCGAGGTTGGCGACCACCAGAACGGTGTTCGACCCCGAGCGCTTGCTGTACGCGAGCACCGCGTCGTTGTCGGTGTGGTGGAAGCGCAGCGAGCGCAGTTGCCGCAGCGCCGGGTGGCGGCGGCGGATCCGGTTCAGCGAGGTCAGCAGCGGGGCCAGCGAACGGCCCTCGCGCTCGGCCGCCTCCCAGTCCCGGGGCCGCAGCTCGTACTTCTCCGAGTTCAGGTACTCCTCGCTGCCGTCGTGCAGCGCCGTGTTCTCGCACAGCTCGTAGCCGGCGTACACGCCCCAGCTCGGCGAGAGCGTCGCGGCGAGCACCGCGCGCACCTCGAAGGCGGGCCGTCCGCCCTGTTGGAGGTAGGCGTGCAGGATGTCCGGCGTGTTCACGAAGAAGTTGGGCCGCATGTAGGCGGCCGACTCGCCGGTCAGCTCGGTGAGGTACTCGGTCAGCTCCTGCTTGGTGTTGCGCCAGGTGAAGTACGTGTACGACTGCTGGAAGCCGATCCGGGCCAGCGTGTGCATCATCGCGGGCCGGGTGAACGCCTCGGCCAGGAAGACCACGTCCGGGTCGCTCCCGTTGACCTCGGCGAGCACCTGCTCCCAGAACACCACCGGCTTGGTGTGCGGGTTGTCGACCCGGAAGATCCGCACTCCGTGGTCCATCCAGAACCGCAGGATCCGCACGGTCTCGGCGACCAGGCCCGGCATGTCCCGGTCGAAGGCGATGGGATAGATGTCCTGGTACTTCTTGGGCGGGTTCTCGGCGTACGCGATGGTGCCGTCGGCCCTGTGGTGGAACCACTCGGGGTGCTTGTCCACCCACGGGTGGTCCGGCGAGCACTGGAGCGCGAAGTCGAGGGCGACCTCCATGCGCAGGTCCTGGGCCGTGCGCACGAAGTGGTCGAAGTCGTCGAGGGTGCCGAGGTCGGGGTGGATCGCGTCGTGCCCGCCGTCCGGCGAGCCGATCGCCCAGGGCACGCCCACGTCACCGGGCGCGGCCGACAGGCTGTTGTTGGGGCCCTTGCGGAAGGTGGTGCCGATGGGGTGCACGGGCGGCAGATAGACCACGTCGAAGCCCATCGCGGCGACCGCGGGCAGCCGCTCGGCGGCGGTCCGGAAGGTGCCGCTCGCGATCGGCTTCCCGGCCTTGACGACCGCGCCCTCGGAGCGCGGGAACAGCTCGTACCAGGATCCGACGAGCGCCCGTTCGCGCTCGACGAGCAGCGGCAACGGCTCGCTGGTGCTGACCAGTTCGCGCAGCGGGTACCGGGCGAGGGCCGCGTCCGCCTGCGGGGTCAGGGCCGCGGCGAGCCGGGCGGCGGCCGGGCGGGAGCCGTCGCGCAGGGCGTCCACCGCGGCGAGCACCGCCTCGCGCCCCTTGGTCTTCGGCACCCCGCGCGCGGCCCGCTCGTACAGCGCGGCGCCCTCGGTGAGGACCAGCTCGGTGTCCTGGCCCGCCGGGATCTTGATCGAGGCGTGCCGCCGCCAGGTGGCCACCGGGTCGCCCCACGCCTCGACCGTATACGACCAGTGCCCTTCGGCCGCCGGAGTGACCTCGGCGCCCCAGCGGTCGCTGCCGGGCGCCAGCTCGCGCATCGGGGTCCAGGGGCCGGGCCGCCCGCGCGGGTCGCGCAGGACCACATTGGCGGCGACCGCGTCATGGCCTTCGCGGAAGACGGTGGCGGTGACCAGGAAGGTCTCACCCGCCACCGCCTTCGCCGGCCTTCTGCCGCAGTCGACGGCGGGGCGGACGTCCAGGACGGGGATACGGCCGATGGGCAGATTCACGGGCTCACCTGGTGGCTGGTGGGTGCGGGGCGTGGCGGGGTCTGCTCTTTGTAACTGCTCCGTTGACGTTTGGCGGGCTGCGGGCATGGCCGCTCCTGTCCGCGTTCACTCGGGTGGCGGTTAGCGGTTGCACAGACGGCGTCCTACCGGTGGAGCCTTCCACAGGCTCCGAGTGGGCATTCCGGTGGTTTGTTAACTACCTGCGCGTAACGGATAGGACAAGGAAACGGCCCCGTCTTTCGGCGGGACCGCACCAGAATTTGCCTACCCACAAGTTCAGTTGGCGCCCGGATCGCCGCCCGTCCGCGGCGGACGGCCGGGCGCGCCGGGCCCGGCGCGGCCGATCCGCCCGGTGGCGGCCCGTGCGGGCCCGCCATCGGCGTGCCCGACCGGGTCCGGTACGCCATGACCTCCGTGTTCCACGCCGGGCGGGTGCCCACACCCGGCGCGAGGGGATCGGTGCCGAACCCCGGTGGCCGCGCGCGCCGGGGGCGGTCGCTCCCGTGCGCCGTGGTAGTGCGGGGCGGCCGCCCACTACCTTCGAGGGTGAAGGACAGTCGAACAGAGCCGTACGTCCAACCTGTTGCGTACATCCCCTGCGAAGGTGGAACTCGTGAAGGCAATCCGTCGATTCACCGTCCGACCCGTCCTCCCCGAGCCCCTGCGGCCGCTGAGCGAGCTGGCCCGCAATCTGCGCTGGTCCTGGCATCCGGAGACCCGCGAACTCTTCCAGTCCGTCGACCCCGAGGGATGGCGGGAGGCCGGAGAGGATCCCGTACGCCTGCTGGGGTCGGTCTCCGCCGCCCGGCTCGCCGCGCTGGCCGAGGACCGCCGCTTCGTCCGCGCCCTGACCGCCTGCGCCGACGACCTCGCCGACTATCTGGGCGGGCGGCGGTGGTACCAGGAGCAGTCCGAGGGGCTGCCGCGCGCGATCGCCTACTTCTCCCCGGAGTTCGGGATCACCGCCGCCCTGCCGCAGTACTCGGGCGGGCTCGGCATCCTCGCCGGCGACCACCTCAAATCCGCCAGCGACCTCGGCGTGCCGCTGATCGGCGTCGGGCTCCTCTACCGGCACGGCTACTTCCGCCAGTCGCTCTCGCGCGACGGCTGGCAGCAGGAGCACTATCCCGTGCTCGACCCCAACGAGCTGCCCCTCGCGCTGCTGCGGGAGGCCGACGGCGAGCCCGCCCGCGTCTCGCTTCACCTGCCCGGCGGCCGCGCGCTGCACGCGGTGGTCTGGATCGCCCGGGTCGGCCGGGTCCCGCTGCTGATGCTCGACTCGGACGTGGAGGAGAACGGCCCGGGCGAACGCGAGGTCACCGACCGGCTCTACGGGGGCGGCAGCGAGCACCGGCTGCTCCAGGAGATGCTGCTCGGCATCGGCGGGGTGCGGGCGGTGCGCGCGTACTGCCGGATCACCGGGCACCCCGCACCCGAGGTCTTCCACACCAACGAGGGTCACGCGGGCTTCCTGGGTCTGGAGCGGATCCGCGAACTGGCCGGTGAGGGGCTGGAATTCGACGCGGCCCTGGAGTCGGTGCGGGCCGGGACCGTCTTCACCACCCACACCCCGGTCCCCGCCGGGATCGACCGCTTCGACCGCGAGCTGGTCGCCCACCACCTCGGCGACTTGGGCGAACTGCCCGGCGTCGACGTCTCCAAGATCCTCCAGCTCGGCATGGAGACCTACCCCGGCGGCGAGCCCAACCTCTTCAACATGGCCGTGATGGGGCTGCGCCTGGCCCAGCGCGCCAACGGCGTCTCCACCCTGCACGGCGAGGTCAGCCGGCAGATGTTCGCGGGCCTGTGGCCCGGGTTCGACCCCTCGGAGGTGCCCATCACCTCCGTCACCAACGGGGTGCACGCGCCGACCTGGGTGGCGCCCGAGGTGTACCGGCTCGGCGCCCGGCAGATGGGGGCCGGGCGCGCCGAGGACGCGCTGACCGTGGGCGGCTCGCCGCGCTGGGACGCGGTCGCCGACATCCCGGACGCGGAGATCTGGGAGCTCAGGCGCGAGCTGCGCGAGCAGCTGGTCCTCGAAGTGCGCGAGCGGCTGTACGCGTCCTGGCGCACCCGCGGGGCCGGCACCGCCGAGCTCGGCTGGGTGGACGGGGTGCTCGACCCCGACGTCCTCACCATCGGCTTCGCCCGCCGCGTCCCCTCGTACAAGCGGCTGACCCTGATGCTGCGCGACCGGGACCGGCTGATGGAGCTGCTGCTCCATCCGACCCGGCCGGTGCAGATTGTGGTGGCGGGCAAGGCGCACCCCGCCGACGACAGCGGCAAGCGCCTCGTCCAGGAGCTGGTGAGGTTCGCCGACGACCCCCGGGTGCGGCACCGCATCGTCTTCCTGCCCGACTACGGGATGGCGATGGCCAAGAAGCTCTACCCGGGCTGCGACGTGTGGCTGAACAACCCGCTGCGGCCGCTGGAGGCGTGCGGGACCAGTGGGATGAAGGCCGCGCTCAACGGCTGTCTGAACCTCTCGGTCCTGGACGGCTGGTGGGACGAGTGGTTCGAGCCGGACTTCGGCTGGGCCATCCCGACCGCCGACGGCGCTGCCACCGACGAGGACCGCAGGGACCAGCTGGAGGCGAACGCGCTGTACGACCTGATCGAGGACCGGGTGGCGCCGCGCTTCTACGACCGGGGCGCGGACGGGCTGCCGGGCCGCTGGATCGAGATGGTCCGCGAGACCCTCTCCTCGCTCGGCCCCAAGGTGCTGGCGGGGCGGATGGTGCGCGAGTACGTGGAGCGGCTGTACGCGCCCGCCGCGCGGGCCCACCGTGAGCTGGAGCCGGACACCGCCCGGGAGCTGGCGGACTGGAAGGCCCGGGTGCGGGCGGCCTGGCCGCGGGTGGCCGTCGACCATGTGGAGGCGGTGGCCGCGACCGCGCCGAACGGTCACGCCGAGCTGGGCTCCACGCTCGTGCTGCGGGTGCGGGCCGGGCTCGGCGGGCTCCAGCCGGACGACGTGGAGGTACAGGCGGTCGCGGGGCGGGTGGACGCCGCCGACACCCTCGCGGAGGCCCGTACGGTCGCCCTGAAGCCCGCGGGCGGCCCGGACCTGGAGGGCCGCTGGGTGTACGAGGGCCCGCTCGCCCTGGACCGCACCGGCCCGTACGGCTACACGGTCCGCGTCCTGCCGGCCCACCGGCTGCTGGCCGACGGCGCCGATCTCGGCCTGGTCGCGCTGCCCACCGAGGCGACGGGGGAGGGGGCGGGGGTGCTGATGCGCTGAGGGCGGAGGGGTTGTACCGTACGTCGGCCGCTGCCATGCACCCCGTACGGAACTGCGAGGTCCGATTGTGAACCCTGTCGAGAATGTCGCCGCTCGCCCCATACGTCCGTATGGGAGCTGGGCGGCGCGCACGGGCCTCGCGCTGCTGCCCTTCGCGACCCTGGGGCTGCTGTGCCCGGTCCCGTCGCTGGTCATCGCCCTGCGGCGGCACCGGAGCGCGGACTGGGCCGCCTTCGCGGTCTTCAGCGCGGTGTGGGTGTCCTGGGTGCTCCAGCTGGCGACCACTCCGGACACCACGCACGGCATGAAGTTCGCGGCCGACGTGCTGCTCCTCGGGCTGTCGACGGCCGGAGCGGCCGTGCACGCCTGGAAGGCGTGGCCGACGGCCCGGCAGTCCCCGAACGAGAACGGCAAGAAGGCGTGAAGCAGGTCAAGCAGGTACGTCAGGCCCAGGCGGCGAAGGCCGCCCGGGAGGAGCAGGACAAGCAGGACAGGTACGCGCGCTACCGGGTGCGGTTCGCCCGGCTCACCGCGCTGGCGCGGGCGCACCGGCGGCGGATCTGGATCGCGGCGGGCGTGGCGGCGGCCGTGGTCGTGGCCGCGGTGCTGGTCTCGGTGCTCGGCGGGGACGAGAAGCCCGGGCCTCCGGATCCGCGGGCGCGGCAGTACAAGAACGTCGACGCCTGTCTGCTCACCGGGGACAAGGGCGTCACCGAGGGCACCGAGGGCGCGCCGGTGTGGGCGGGGATGCAGGACGCCTCGCAGGCCACCCACGCGCGGGTCAACTTCGTGCCGGTGACGGGCGAGCAGACCGCGGCCAACGCCACGCCGTTCGTCAACAGCCTTCTCCAGCGCTCCTGCGACGTGGTCGTGGCGGTCGGCAAGGCTCCGGTGGCGGCGGCCGGGGCGGCGGCGAAGGGCCACCCCAAGGTCCGTTTCGTGGTGGTCGGCGGCGAGGCCTCGGCGGCCAATGTGACGGCCGTGAAGCCGGGTGACGGAGTGCGGGCCGATGTCGCCCGTGCGGTCAAGCAGGGAGTCAATACACCCGGATAGCCCGGAATTTGTCGTTCCGCACCGCATGAACATGGCAAAGAAATGTCAAAGGATCATGGGGTGGAGGCAACCTCCGTAAAACCGTGAGGCACGATCGCCTGGCTTTGTCTCCTGTAAGCCACGCGTAAGTAAAGGCTGCCTCAATGCGTGCTCGATGGGCCCGAACGTCCCGTCTGTTGTTCCCACCCGGTCCACCGGGGCGTCGCAGGGCCAGGAGGGTCTCCCTCCTGGTCCTGTTGGCTTTCTCCTTCATGCTCACCACCGAGACGGCGGAGGCCACCGGGGCGACGCTGCCCCGGTTGTCGATGCCGAAGTGGTCCCTGTCGGGGCTGTGGGAGTGGGCCAACAAGTCCCCGCTCGACACCCCCGACCAGCAGAGCGGCACCGCGCGCGGCAAGAGCCACACCGCCGCCGCCAAGCAGACCCGGGCCAAGGGCGGCAACGGCCACAAGCCCGGCAAGGGCAAGGGTGAGCTCGGGGCGTACAAGAGACCCGAGGACAAGGCCGAGCTGAAGAAGACCGGCAAGGCGGCCGGGACCGCCAAGAGCTTCGACGCGCGCACCAGCAAGCGCGACGCCAAGAAGTCGACGGCGACCTCGGACTTCTACACCAACACCGACGGTTCCACGACGGTGCGCCACTACACCGGCCGCTCCAACTTCAAGGCCGCCGACGGCAGCTGGAAGCCGATCGACACCAAGCTGCGCGAGGAGAAGGGCGGCCGGCTGGTCGAGAACGCCAACTCGCTCGGCGTCACCTTCGCCCCCGACGCGGTCACCCCCGACCTCGCCTCGGTCGACTTCGGCTCCGGGCGCGCGCTGTCGTACGGGCTGCACGGCGCCGCCAAGAGCCAGCCGGTGGTCGACGGCGACTCCACCGCCACGTACGACAACGTTCTCCGGGACACCGACCTCAAGCTGTCGCCGCTCACCGAGGGCTTCAAGGAGCGGATCGTCCTGCGCTCCAAGGCGGCGCCCAACACCTGGCTCTTCCCGCTGAAGACCAAGGGGCTCACCCCGAAGGTCGCTCAGAACGGCGACGTGGTGTTCACCGACGCCGACGGCAAGGTGACCGCGACCGTTCCGCACGCCTTCATGGAGGACTCCAGGATCGACCCGCGCTCGGGCGACGCCGCCCAGTCGCGCGCGGTCAGCTACGAGCTCACCACGGTGGACGGCGCCCCCGCGCTGCGGATGACCGCGGACCGGGCCTGGCTGGACGACCCGAAGCGCGTCTTCCCGGTGACCGTCGACCCGACGGTGACGGCCAGCAACTCGACGTACGCCCAGAACACCATCGGCGGGGACCACTCCACCGAGAACATGATCAAGGTGGGGTCGTACGACTCGGGTACCAACAAGGCGAACTCGTTCCTCCAGTTCTCCTCGCTCGGCACCACGCTGGCCGGCCAGAAGGTCACCGCGGCGACCCTGAACGTGTACGCGGTCTGGTCCTCGACCTGCACCGCCGAGCCGTTCAACGTGCACCCGGTGACCCAGTCCTGGACGCCGTCCGGCGTGACGAGCTACCCCGGCCCGGCCTACGGCTCGGCGATCGGCTCGGCCACGGTGGCGCCCGGCGCGTCCTGCTCCAACTCCTCCAGCTCCACGAGCGTCGGCGTGAAGATGCCCGTCCCGCTCAACACCAGCTGGTTCAACACGGTCGCGGGCGGCGGGGCCAACTACGGCC
The DNA here is from genome assembly GCF_040639555.1 of Streptomyces sp. NPDC023838. NCBI lineage: Bacteria > Bacillati > Actinomycetota > Actinomycetes > Kitasatosporales > Streptomycetaceae > Streptomyces > Streptomyces sp. NPDC023838. The sequence continues at coordinate 194,296 of NZ_JBFAAD010000009.1, read as the reverse complement.
TCGCGATGACCGCGATCACCAGTGACATGCTGCACTGGAAGAAGTTCCACTCGGACAACTCCACCACCGCGGGCTTCCGCCCGGCGCTGGACCTGACCTACACGGCCAATGTCGCCCCGCAGGTCAACGCCCAGTACCCGCCGGAGAACCACCAGGCCAACACGCTCCGCCCGGAGCTGACGGTCTACGCGACCGACGCCGACCACGGCCCGAGCGCCCTGTCGTACTCCTTCGACGTCTTCGACGCCGACTCCACCAGCCAGACCCCGGTGGTCAGCTCCGGCACCCTGACCAAGGGCGCCTGGGCGATCCCGGCCGGCAAGCTGCGGTGGAGCAAGAACTACCTCTGGTTCGCCACCGTCAGCGACGGCACCAACTCGGTGTCGTACGACAGCCGGTTCACCACCGCCGTGCCGCAGCCGCCGGTGACCTCGGGGCTCACCCAGAACACCGACGGCCACGAGTTCGACCCCAGCGACGGCAACTACACCACCGACGACACCGACGCGGACGTCGAGGTCGCCGGGCCCTCGCTCTCCATCGAGCGCTCCTACAACAGCCTCGACCCGCGCCAGGACAGCGCGTTCGGCGCGGGCTGGGCGACCATCGCGGACATGAAGGCCGCCGAGGTCAAGGACGGCTCCGGCGCGGTCACCAGCGTGGTGATCACCTACCCGGGTGGTGAGCAGGTCGCCTTCGGCCGCAACAGCGACGGCACCTTCGTCCCGCCGCTGGGCCGGTACGCCCGCTTCCAGGCGGTGACCGGCGGCTACACGCTGGTCGACAAGGACTTCACCACCTACAGCTTCACGCAGACCACGGCCAAGGCCGGCGTCTACGCGCTCAAGACCATCACGGACTTCGCCAACCGTGGCGAAACGTTCCTCTACACCGGCAACCAGCTGACCAAGATCACGAACACCACGTCCAACCGTTCGCTGACCCTCAGCTGGCAGACCCCCGCGGGCGCCACCGCCGCGCACGTCGCGACGGTCGCCACCGACCCGTCGACCGCGGGCGACTCCGCCACCGCCCAGACCTGGCAGTACAGCTACACCGGCGACCAGCTCAGCAAGGTCTGCCCGCCCGCCGACTGGTCCAAGTGCATCACCTACGGGTACGCCACCGGCAACCACTACCGCACCACGGTCCTGGACGAGGACCCGTTCGCGTACTGGCGGCTCGGCGAGGCGGCCGGTGACAGCGTCGCCAAGGACGCGGTCGACCTCAACCAGGGCAAGTACAACGGCATCTACCACAACGTGACCACCGGTGGCGCGAGCGTGCTCGCCGGGTCCACCCAGCCCACGGCGTCGTTCAACGGCACCAGCAGCTACGTGGAGATACCCAGCGCCCCGGGCGCGACCCCCTCGTACGCGAGCGTCTCGCTCTGGTTCAAGACCTCCCAGGCGGGCGGCGTCCTCTTCTACTACGGCGACAAGCCGCTGAGCGACCCCGACCCGGTGGGCACCACGACCCACAACACCCCGGCGGTCTACGTCGGCACCGACGGCAAGCTGCACGGCTGCTTCGCCTCGTCGCCCGGCTGCAACACCACGATCGTCTCCGCCGCCGCCGTCAACGACAACAAGTGGCACCAGGCCGTCCTCACCGGCGCCGCCACCACCATGTCGCTCTACCTCGACGGCGTCTCGCAGGGCACCAAGTCCGGCACCATCAACGACTGGGCGCAGCCCTACCTCACCCTTGGCGCCGGTGTGAACACCGACGGCTGGCCGAACATGAACGCGGCCGACCCGCTCGGCCACTTCAGCGGCCAGCTCGCCGAGGCGGCGATCTACTCCGAGCCGCTGAGCCAGGACGTGATCACCGCCCAGTACCAGGCGGCGACCCGCCCCGCCGGACTGCTCAACAAGATCACCACGCCGAACGGCAAGGTCCAGAGCGCCGTCACCTACTCCACCGCCGACGACACGGTCACCCAGGCCGTCGACGGCGACGGCGGCACCTGGAAGCTGAACCCGGCCACCGTGACCGGCTCCTCGCAGGTCTACCGCTCGGCCGTGATGGGCGCCGCCCCCTCCGGGTACTGGCGCCTCGGCGACACCCAGGGCGCGCCGCAGGCCGCCAACGAGGTGCACACCGGCTTCGGCACGTACAACGCGGTCACCCAGGGCGCGGAGGGTCCCTTCGGGCCCGACGACGCCACGGCGGTCGACTTCGACGGCGCCGCCTCGTTCGCCGAGCTGCCCTACGCCCCGCTGCACCGCTCCGGCAACCGGGCGATCGAGCTGTGGTTCCGCACCGCCAAGCCCGGTGTGATCGCCGCCGACCAGGCCCGGGTGCCCAACGACCCGGCGGGCGCGGGCGCTGCCTACTCGCCGCTGATGTACGTGGGCGCGGACGGCAAGCTGCGCGGCCACTGGTGGAGCGCCACCGGCAGCGGCACGACCGACTTCGGCTCCACGTCGACGGTCACCGACAACGCCTGGCACCACGCGGTCCTCTCCGCCTCCGGCACCACCCAGACGCTCTACCTGGACGGCGAGAAGCAGGCCGACTACACCGGCGCCGCCGGTGACCAGACGACCACCCGCACCTTCATCGGCGCGGGCTTCACCAAGGGCTGGATCAGCTCGCCCTCCGACGTCAGCTACTTCGACGGCTCGATCGCCGAAGTCGCCTTCTACGCACAGCCGCTGACCGCGGACGAGGTCGGCCGCCACTACTCGGCCGCCAAGGCGTCCTCGGGCACCGCCCCGGTCCGCACGGTCAAGCTGACCGACCCGACCGACAAGACGCTCACCTACGTGTACGACGCGGAGCTCGGCAACCGCCTGCTCGCGGCGACCGACACCAACGGACAGCGCACCACCTACGGCTACGACACGTCCGGCTTCCTGCACACCGTGACGGACGCCAACGGCAACCGGTCGGTGACCGGCCACGACGTGCGCGGCAACACGGTCTCCACGACCACCTGCCAGAACACCGCGGCCAACACCTGCGCGACCGAGTACTACACGTTCTACCCGGACGCGACCACGCTGTTCCCGCCGATGGACCCGCGCAACGACCTGGTGCTCACCGAGCGCGACGGCCGTTCCTCCGGGCCCACGGACAACACGTACCTCACCAGCTACACCTATGACACGGGCGGAAACGTCACTTCGGTGACCACCCCGCCGGTGCCGGGCTCGCCGAACGGAAGGACCGCCACCACCACCTACACCACCGCGACCACCGTCGCGGCCGAGGGCGGCACCAACTACGCCCCGGCCGGACTCGTCGCCGAGGTGCGCACCCCGGGCGGCCGCAGCACCAAGTACACGTACTTCAAGAACGGCGACCTGGCGCAGATCACCGACGCCAACGGCGCCTCGGTGAAGTACACGTACGACAACCTGGGCCGCCAGCTCACCAAGACCGAGATCTCCGACTCCTACCCGGCGGGTCTGACGACCACGCTGGCGTACGACAAGGACGACCAGGTCGTCTCGGAGATCAGCCCCAAGGTCACCAACCGGGTCACCGGCGCGGTCCACCAGGCGAAGTCGACGACCGTCTACGACCCGGACGGCAACGTCCAGTCCCAGACGGTCGCGGACGCCACCGGCGGCGACGCGGCCCGGGTCACCTCGATGACGTACGACGCGTACAACCGGGTCGCGACCCGGACGGACCCGGGCGGCGACGTCACGGCGTTCGAGTACGACGTCTACGGCAACAAGGTCAAGGAGACGGACCCGGTCGGGAACGTCAACGAGTACACCTTCGACGCCGAGGGGCGCCCGCTCACCACGAGTCTGCTGAACTACACCGGCGACCCGAACAGCCCGTCCGCCCCGACGAAGCTGGTGCAGGAGTCGCGGGCGTACGACCCGGCCGGGCGCCTCGCGTCGATCACCGACGCGATGGGCTGGGTGACCGAGTACACCTACACCGACGACGGCCTGTCCGCGACAGTTGTCCGCAAGGACCCGCAGAACAACAAGGCGTTCACCGAGCAGGCGAACACCTATGACGCGGCCGGGAACCTGGTCAAGCAGGTCACCAACGACGGCACCACGACCACCTCCTTCACGGTGGACGCGGCCGACCGTACGACGTCGACGACGATGGACCCGGGCGGGCTCGCCCGGACCAACAAGGTCTCCTACGACCCCGACGACAACGTCGTGTCCGAGACGGACTACGACCCGACCGGCGACACCAGCACCACCGACACGCGCTACGACGCGCTCGGCAACGTCACCGGCAACACCGTCCACGACGGCACGACCGCTCCGGTCGGCCGCTGGAAGCTGAACGAGACCAGCGGCACGCTCGCCGCCGACTCCTCGGGCGGCAACAACAAGGTCACCTTCGGCAGTGGCGTGACCCGCTCCACCGAGCAGGGCGGCAGCGCCGTCTTCGACGGCACGGCCAACGCGTACGGCCAGGGCACCGGCCCGGCCGTCAACACCAACGGCAGCTTCTCCGTCTCGACCTGGGTGAAGCTGGCCGACACCACCGCCAACCACACGTTCGTCTCGCAGGACGGCACGGCCGACCACGGCTTCCAGCTGTACTACTCGACGGCGTACGGCTGGTCGTTCAACCGCACCTCCGGCGACGTGGCGAGCCCGACGCTGGCCCGTGCCACCTCCGGCACGGCGGCGGTGACGGCCAACACCTGGACGCATCTGACGGGTGTCTACGACGCGACGGCGGGCGAGATCCGTCTCTACGTCAACGGCGCGCTCAAGGCGACCACCCCGTACAGCGGCTCCTGGGAGGCCACCGGCCCGCTCCAGATCGGCCGCCGCATGTCGGGCGGTACGCAGGGCGAGTACCACAAGGGCTCCCTCGCGGACGTCCAGGTGTACGGCGAGGCGCTCACCGCGACGCAGGTCTCCGGCGTGTACGGCAAGACGCTCCCGGCGGCCGGCAGCTCGGTGCGCACCACCAGCTGGAAGCTGGACCAGCGCGGTATGCCGGTCTCGATGACCGACGCCAACGGCGCGACCACCGACTACGGCTACGACGAGTCGGGCCAGCAGACCAGCGTCACCGAGCCGGCGGTCAACGCCGAGCAGAACGGCGGCACGCCCGCCTCGGTGCGTCCGGTCTCGCTGACCGGCTACAACACGTTCGGCGAGCAGACGGAGTCCTCGGACCCGCTCGGCAACGTCACGGTCACGGCCTACGACGGGGAGGGCCAGGAGGCGTCCACGACGCTTCCCGACTACACCCCGCCGGGTGCCTCGACGCCGATCAAGGCGGTGTCCTGGAACGAGTACAACCACCTCGGCCAGGTCTCCGCGGAGGTCGACCCGCTGGGCAACCGCACGTCCTACACGTACACCCAGCTCGGCGACCTCGCCTCGGTGACGGAGCCGGGCGGCGACACCACCAGGTACACCTACGACACCAACGGCGACCAGCTCTCGGCGACCCGCCCCAACGGCGCCCGCCAGGAGTCGACCTTCGACTACCTGGGCCGCGAGCTGACCAACACGGACATCGTCCGCCAGCCGACCCAGCGGGCGTTCACGGCGATCAACTACTACGACGCGCCGGGGCAGCAGCTGTCGAAGACGGTGAGCCCGGCGGGGGTGAGTGAGTCTTACGGGTACAACGCGCTGGGGGAGACCACGTCCGTCACCGACGGGGCGGGGAACACCACCCGGTTCACGTACGACATGGACGGTGAGATCCTCACCTCCACCGATCCGGACCAGACGAGCACCAAGAACACCTACGACGGGTTCGGCCGCCTGACCTCGATCAGCGACCTGGACGCCACCGGCAAGGTGCTGCGTACGACCAGCTCCACCTACGACCGGATGGGCAACCCGCTCACGACGACGGACTTCCGCGGGCACACCACCAGCTTCACGGTGGACCCCACGGGTCTGGTCACCCAGGCGGTACAGCCGGTCTCCGCGACCGAGTCCATCACCACGTCCTTCGGGTACGACGTCGCGGGCAACGCGACCCGGTTCACCGACGGCCGCAACAACGCGTTCATCAAGACCTACAACTCCTGGGGGCTGCCGGAATCGCAGATCGAGCCGTCGACGCCGGCCCACCCGTCGGCGGCGGAGCGCACCTTCACCACGGTGTACGACGCCAACGGCCGGGTGAAGGAGCAGCGTTCGCCGGGTGGCGTGGTCGTCAGCAACGAGTACGACCAGAAGAACCGGCTCACCCGGCAGACCGGCACCGGGGCCGAGGCCGCGACCGTCGATCACAGCTACAGCTATGACGCGGACGACCGGCTGGTGGCGGTGACCGGGACGGACTCGGACACCGGCAAGGACACCTTCGGGTACGACGACCGCGGCCAGCTGCTGTCGACGACAGGCCCGTCCGGCAGCTCGTCCTTCGCCTACAACGCCGACGGCGGACTCACCTCGCGCACCGACGCGTCGGGTACCTCCACGTACGGCTATGACACCGCGGGACGCCTGTCCACGGTCAACGACGCGGTCACGGGCTCGACCCTGACCTACGGCTACGACGTGAACAGCAACGTCAAGTCCGTCGACTACGGCACGGGCAAGGCCAAGCGCGCCTTCGGCTACGACGCCCTGGAGCAGCTCAAGTCGGACACCCTGACCTCCCCGACCGGCAAGACGCTGGCCTCGGTGAACTACGGGTACGACGAGAACGGCAACGAGACGTCGAAGACGACGACGGGTGTCGCGGGCGCGTCCGCCAACACGTACACCTACGACTGGGCCAACCGCCTGTCGTCCTGGAACAACGGGACGACGACGGAGAGCTACGGCTACGACGCCTCCGGCAACCGGACGCGCGTGGGCGGTGACACCTACACGTACGACGCCCGCAACGAGCTCACCTCCGACGGGCACAACACGTACACGTACTCGCCCCGCGGCACGATGACCACCACCACGAACGAGGGAGGCACCCAGACCGACGTCAAGGCGGACGCCTTCAACCGGGTGATCAGCGAAGGGGACCGCACCTACACCTACGACGGTCTGGACCGGGTGCTGGCCGCCAGCGACCCCGGAACGGGGCCGGTGTTCAGCTTCCAGTACAGCGGCGCGGGCAACGACGTCGCCTCGGACGGCTCGTCCACGTACAGCCGTGACGCCGACGGCTCTCTGCTCGGCATCAAGAGCGGTACGCAGTCGGCGCTGGCGATGACGGATCTGCACACCGATGTCATCGCGCAGTTCACGGCGGGTGGCGAGGCGCTGTCCGGCTCGACGACGTACTCGCCCTTCGGTGAGGTCCTGCAGAGCGCGACCATGCTCGGCCGGCTGGGCTACCAGTCCGGCTGGACCGACCCGGAGACCGCCAAGGTCAACATGGCGGCCCGTTGGTACTCACCGCAGACCGGTCAGTTCAACAGCCGCGACACGGTGGACATGGATCCGCTGCCGGACTCGGTCGGCGCCAACAAGTTCGCCTATGGCGACGCCAACCCGATGACCATGACCGACCCCACCGGTCACTGGAGCTTCGGCGGCGCCTGGAAGAAGTTCAAGAAGAAGGTCAAGCACGCCGCCAAGTCCGCTTGGCACAAGACCAAGAGCGCCGTCAAGCACGTCGCGAAGGCCGTCAAGAAGGCTGCCAAGAAGATCAAGAAGGCCGTCAAGAAGGCGGTCCACAAGGTCAAGCACGCGATCCGCAAGGCCGTGCACTACGTCCATGACGCCGTCAAGAAGGTCAAGAGATTCGTCAAACGGACGTACAAGCGCGTCAAGAAGTACGTGCACAAGGTCGTCCGGACCGTCAAGCGGGCCGCCAAGGCGGTGGCCAAGGCCGTCAAGCACGTCGCCCACAAGGTCGTGAAGGCGGCCAAGAAGGTCGGCAGAGCGGTCAAGAAGGCGGCCAAGGCCACAGCCAACTTCGTCAAGCAACACGCCTCGACGATCGCCTCGGTGGCCACGGGCGTCGCGGTGTTCGCCGGATGCACGGCACTGACAGCGGGCGCCGGAGCACTCGGATGCGCCGCACTCGCCGGCGCGGCGGCCAACGCCGTCGGCTATGCCATGAGCGACGGGCCCAAGACCCTGAACGGGTTCCTCGGAGCCGTCGCGATCGGCGCGGTCACCGGCGTCATCGGCGGTGCGGCGGGCGGTCTCGCGTCCGGCGCGGCCAGCCGGCTGCTCGGCGGCATCGCCAGCAACGCGATCCGGGGCGGTATCCAGGGCGCGGTCGGCGGAATGGCCGAAGGCGCCGCCAGCTACGGCGTGACCTGTGGGGTGAGTGAAGAGGGCTGCAGCGTCAGCGGGGTCGCCAAGGCCACCGCGATCGGCGCGGCGACCGGCGGCATCTTCGGTGCCGCGGCGGGCAAGATGAGCAAGGGCGCCTGCCACAGCTTCACCGGTGCCACCTCCGTGGTCCTGGCCAGTGGCGCCACCAAGGCCATCAGCCAGGTGAAGGTCGGGGACTACGTCCTGACCGCCGAGCCCGGCAAGACCGGCAAGAAGGGGCAGGAGGCGCACCGCGTCACCGAGCTCCATGTGACCACCCACGACCGTGACTTCGTCGCGGTGACCATCGCGACGAAGGGCGGCTCGAAGACCCTCCACACCACGGCCCTGCACCAGATCTACAACGCGACCACCGGCGAGTGGACGCGGGCGCAGGACCTCAAGGCGGGGGACCGGGTCCAGACCGCCGACGGCGAGGACGCGAGGGTCACGGAGGCCCGCGGCTACAGCGACCACCAGGTCACGTACGACCTCACGGTCGACGGACTGCACACGTACTACGTGGTCGCCGGTGACGCCGAGCTCCTCGTCCACAACTGCAACCCCGAGCTCCGCGACCGCGCGATCGAGATCAACAAGGCTCTCGACGACGGTACGAAGGCGGGCAAGCGAGCGGCCAAGAACGGCACGGTCGCGATCGTCCGGGCGAACCGCGGCACGGCGGACAAGCCCGACCTCGTGGACGTGGTCGCCGCCAACGGCGACGGTCTGTCGGCGGCGCAGAAGAACATGCTGCGCGACGGCGAGGTCGCGGCCGACAACAACCCGGCCCTCCATGCCGAGACCAACGCCATGGAACACATCGACAAGAACGGCTGGACTAAGGTGGACGGCGGTGTGAGCCGCAATGTCTGCCCGTTCTGCGAGAACGCGATCCGTGACGCCGGTGGACATCTGGGTGGTCCCACATCCTGGCGGCAGCGAGTGGTGTTCATGCTGGACGGAGCCGTCCGACAGCGGTATCCATTCGGACATCGTGGGTTCTCGTTCAGGAGTGACTGTGGGTGTGGCTGAGGTTCTCAACTCGCTGAGTGACGGCGAATCCGACCAGGTGGCCAGGCTGGCCGTCGCCCGGTTCGCCCCACTCGCCCTGTTGTCCGTCTCCACCTGGTGGAATGAGGCGGTGCCCGCCGGGTACCGCCCGGCCGTCGGGGCGGCGGAGGGGTGGGCGACCACCCCTCCGTCCCCCCGGGACGTAGCCAGGCTGGAGAGCCTGGTCGACGAGGCGCTCGACACCGTGGACGAGACCCCGACGGGTGAGGCGTACTACCCGTACCAGGCGGCGGCGATCCTGAGTCACTGCGCCTGGGGGCTCGGCGGGAATCCAGGAGGCGCGTTCCTCGTACGGCTTCGGGAGGAGATCGACCGCTATGCCGGACATGTCGACTGGCAGCTGAGGCAGAGCAGGATCCCGACCCCGGAGCCCGACTGGTTCCGCACGCGCGAGGAGAAGCTGTGGCTCCGTGCCGCCCGGCTCGGGGACGAGGGGGAGTACGCGCCGATGGCGCAGCTCTCCCGGGAGATCGCCGATGAGTACACCCGCGCCGTCACGCGTGCTCTGTCGGACGAGGCGACGGCCGACTATGTGCTGGTCGTCGAGGACGCGGTCAAGGACGCCTATGTCGCGGCGGCCGGCGCCGTGCCCGCCGGGGTGAGGGTCGCCGTTGGCGAGTCCCTCCACCTGCCGGGGATGGACGACGCGAACCGTACGTACTTCGAGACCCCCGCCTTCGTCTACGTCTGGGGCGGGGACGGGGAGTACGTGGCCGGACTGCTGCGGCGGGCGGGCACCGACCGGGTGCTCGTCGACACCAGGAGGCAGGACGGCTCGGTCATCGAGGGCCGTGCGTTCGCGGCGGCCCCCGTCCCGACCAGCTCCCCTTGGTGACCCTGCCGTAGGAGGGCGTGAGAACGAGCGGTGCCCGGACCCCTTGTGGGGGTCCGGGCACCTTTTCACGTGCCGGTCAGCCGCCTGACCGGCAGGTGGGCTCCAGAGCTCAGAACGTGAGCTTGAAGTCGTCGATGTAGCCGGTGTCGTACGCCGCCTTGTCCTGGACCTTCAGCTTCCAGGTGCCGTTGGCGACCTCCGAGGAGGCGTTCACCGTGTACGTGGTGTCGAGGTTCGCCGTCGAGCCACCGGTCCCGGTGCTCTTCAGCCGGTACGTCGACCCGTCGGGGGCCACCAGGTCGATCTGGAGGTCGCCGATGTAGGTGTGGACGATCTTCACGCCGACCTTGAGGGTGCTGGGCGCGTTGCCCGTGACCCCGGTGACGTTGAGCGACGAGGTGACGGCCGCGCCGGGCGAGTCGGGGATGTTGACGTTGTTCGGGTTGTCGAAGACCTTGCCGCCCGGGTCGCCGCCGCCGTGGCGGGCGCCGACCGCGATGGCCGCCCACGCGTCGGTGATGTTGTTGACCTCGGCGCTGCCGGCGCCGTACAGCTCGGTCGCCGCGGCGATCGTGCCGTCGCGGGCGCCCTTGTAGTCGGTGCTCGAGTTGAACTTGGTGGTGAGCGCCTTGTACCAGATCAGCTGGGCCTTGTCGCGGCCGATGCCGGTGACCGGCAGGTTGTCGGCGGTCGGCGAGTTGTAGGTCACGCCGTTGATGACCTTGGTGCCGCTGCCCTCGGAGGCCAGGTAGAACCAGTGGTTCGCCGGTCCCGAGGAGTAGTGGACGTCCAGGTTGCCGATGCCGGAGTACCAGCTGTCCTTGGAGCCGCCGTCCTTGCTCGGCTTGTCCATGTAGCGCAGCGGGGTGCCGTCGCCGTTGATGTTGATCTTTTCGCCGATGAGGTAGTCGCCGACGTCGGAGGCGTTGTTGGCGTAGAACTCCACCGCGGTGCCGAAGATGTCCGAGGTCGCCTCGTTGAGGCCGCCGGACTCGCCGCTGTACTCCAGGCCCGCCGTGTTGGAGGTGACGCCGTGCGTCATCTCGTGGCCGGCCACGTCCAGCGAGGTCAGCGGGTCGTTGTTGCCCGTGCCGTCGCCGTACGTCATGCAGAAGCAGCTGTCGTCCCAGAACGCGTTGACGTACGCGTTGCCGTAGTGGACGCGGGAGTACGCGCCGACGCCGTCGCCGCGGATGCCGCTGCGGCCGAAGACGTTCTTGTAGAAGTCCCAGGTCTCGCCCGCGCCGTAGGCGGCGTCGGCGCCCGCGGTGGCGGCGTTGGAGTTGGTGCCGTCGCCCCAGGTGTCGTTGGTCTGGGAGAACAGCGTGCCGGTGCCGGACGAACCGTGGTTCAGGTTGTACGTCTTGTGGCCGCCGCGGCCGCCGTCGGTCAGCGTGTAGTTCGAGCCCGACTGCGTGGTGCCGAGGGTGACCTGGCCGCTGTAGTGGGTGTTGCCGACACCGGTCTCGATGCCCTGCCACTGGTACAGCTTGGCGCCGGTCGCCGCGTCCGTGATGACGTGCAGCTGGTTCGGGGTGCCGTCGTCCTGCAGACCGCCGACGACCGTCTCGTACGCGAGGGTGGGCGTGCCCTTGGCCATCCAGACGACCTTGCGCGGGGCGCGGTCGGCGGTGGCCTTCTTGGCCCCCTTGTCGGCGGCGGCCGCGAGGGCCTGCTTCTGCGCGCCGGCCGGGCCCTGCTTGGCCGTGGTGACGACGTTCTTCAGCTGGGCGGCGTTCGCCTTGATGACGCCCTGGGTCTGGCCGCCGGCGGCGGTGTCGACGACGAGGTCGCCGCCGAGGACCGGGAGCCCGGCGTAGGTGCGCTCGTACCGCGTGTGCTGGGTACCGTTCTGGTCCTTGATCACATCGCGGACGACGAGCTTCTCCTGCGCGCCGAGGCCGAGCTTCTTGGCGGTCTCCGCCGTCTTGTCGCCGGCCTGGCGTATGAGCTCGGCCCGCTGCGAGGGCGAGAGCTTGGCGGGCAGAGCGCCCGGGTTGCGTACGGCCTGTGCCTTGAGGGCCTTGGCGGACGCGGAGTCGTCGGGGCGTGCGCTGGCGCTACCGGCCTGGACTCCGACGGTGAGCATGGCGGCTGCGGAGAGCAGAGCGGCGGTGGCGGTGGCACGACGACGGTGCGTGGATCTCACGCGAACTCCTTCTGCGAGGGGGGTACCGGCGGCTGGGTGGGGCCGTCCGGGCGGAGCATGCGGAGCAGTGGTTCTTGGATCGGGGAGAGAGTGCCAGGAGTGGCCGCATGCTGTCAGGAGCGCGTCAAGAAGTTGGCTGGAAATCGTTCGTTGTACGAAAGATGACGTTCGTTAAGCGGACGTTTCCTTTGTCAACACCCTGTGTCCAGTGAGCAGTCGGGTGCGTCGCGATCGACGGGAGTGTCCGGATACGCACCCTGCCCCACCAGCGCGAAGGGGCTCCGGAGCGGGCGCGGAAGTCGCTTTCGACAATGGCCGCAATGCGACTGAGCGCGTGCCGCTCCGGAGCGCGCGATGCGTCCGCCAGGCGGACGGTTGGACGGGCGCGGCGCCCATCCGGTTCCCCGCCCGCCTCGCTAGGCGAGACTCTCCCGCCACGCCCGGTGCAGATCCGCGAACCGGCCCGTCCCCGCGATGAGTTCGGCGGGCGGGCCGTCCTCCACGATCCGGCCGTGCTCCATCACCAGCACCCGGTCCGCGATCTCCACGGTGGAGAGCCGGTGGGCGATGACGACGGCGGTACGGCCGTGCAGCACCGTGTGCATCGCGCGCTGCACCGCCCGCTCGCCCGGGATGTCCAGGGACGAGGTCGCCTCGTCCAGGATCAGCACCGCCGGGTCCGCGAGCAGCGCGCGGGCGAAGGCGACCAGCTGGCGCTGGCCCGCCGAGATGCGCCCGCCCCGCTTGCGCACGTCCGTGTCGTAGCCGTCCGGCAGCCGCGCGATGAAGTCGTGCGCCCCGATCGCCTTCGCGGCCCGCTCGATCTCCTCGCGGGTCGCCTCCGGGCGGCCGATGGCGATGTTGTCGGCGACCGTGCCGGAGAAGAGGAACGCCTCCTGGGTGACCATCACGACCCCGCGCCGCAGGTCCGGCACGGCCAGGTCGCGCAGGTCGACGCCGTCGAGCAGAACCCGGCCGGGTCGGGGCGTCCCCTGCTCGGAGCCTGTCGGAGAGCTGGGGGAAGGGTCGTAGAAGCGGGCCAGCAGCTTGGCCAGGGTGGACTTGCCCGCGCCGGTCGAGCCGACCACGGCCACGGTCTGCCCGGCCGGGATCGTCAGGTCGAAGCGGGGGAGCACCTCGCCGCCCGTACGGTACGAGAACCCCACGCCGTCGAACTCGACGCGCCGCCCCGGCAGTTCACCGGACCGCTCGGGCAGCGGCACCGGCCGCACGGGCTCGGGGACGGTGGGCGTCTGGGCGAGCAGCCCGGCGATCTTCTTCAGCGAGGAGACCGCCGACTCGTACGAGTTGAGGAACATCCCCAGCCGGTCGATCGGGTCGTACAGCCGCCGCAGATACAGCACGGCGGCGGCCAGCACACCGAGCGCCAGGGTGCCGTCGGCGACCCGGTAGGCGCCCCACAGCACCATCGCGGCGACGGCGGTGTTGGCGACCAGGCGCGAGCCCACCACGTACTGGGCCATCTCCAGGATCGCGTCGCCGTTGGTGCGCTCGTGGTGGTGGTTGAGCCTCTGGAACTCCTCGTCGTTGGCGCGCTCGCGGCGGAACGCCTGGACCGGGCGGATGCCGTTGAGGGTCTCCGCGAACTTGACGATCACGGCCGCGATCGCCGTGGAGCGGGCGTCGAACGCGCGCGAGGCGCGGCGCCGGTAGCGGCGGATCAGCAGGTGCAGCGGCGCGTACGAGGCGACGGCGAGCGCGCCGGTGCCCCAGTCGAGCCAGAGCAGCATCGCGCAGATGTAGACGGAGGAGAGGACGACGCCGATGAGCTCCTGGAGCCCCTCGTTGAGGAGTTCGCGCAGCGACTCCACGTCGGAGGTGGAGCGGGAGATGAGCCGGCCCGAGGTGTACCGCTCGTGGAAGTCCACGCTCAGCGCCTGCGCGTGCCGGAAGATCCGACCGCGCAGATCGAGCAGCACGTCCTGGCCGACGCGGGTGGAGGCGCTGATGAACGCGTACTGCAGCAGCCCGGCCCCCAGGGCGCAGACGAGGTACCCGGAGCCGACGATGATCAGCGGCCCGTAGTCGTGGGCCCGGAAGGCGGGCACGCCGCGGTCGATGGCGTACGCGACGAGCAGCGGCCCCGCCTGCACCGCGGCCTGCTGCAACAGGATGAGCAGCGCGGTGACGACGACACGGCGCCGCATGGGGCGCAGCAGGTCGAGGAGGAGGGCGCGGGTGGCGCCGGCCGGGGAGGGGAGGGCGTCGCGGTCGAAGGGATCCCCGCCGGCGGGCGGGGGTTCTGCCGCCGACGCCTTCGCGTGCCCCTCCGGCTCCTCCGGTTCGGCCTGGCGTTCCGCGCCCATGGTGGTGGTCATCGGTTCTCCCCCTCGTCCCCCGCGCCGGACATCAGCCAGGCGTACTCGGCGTTGCTGCGCAGCAGTTCGTGATGTGTGCCGACGGCGGCGACGCGGCCCTCGGAGAGCAGCGCGACCCGGTCGGCGAGCAGCACCGTCGACGGGCGGTGCGCGACGACCAGCGCGGTGGTCTCGCGCAGGACGTCGCGCAGGGCCGCCTCGACGCGGGCCTCGGTGTGGACGTCGAGTGCGGAGAGCGGGTCGTCGAGGACCAGGAACCTGGGCCGTCCGACGACCGCCCGCGCGAGGGCGAGCCGCTGGCGCTGGCCGCCGGAGAGGCTGAGCCCCTGCTCGCCGACCTGCGTGTCGACGCCGTGGGGGAGTTCCCGTACGAACCCGGCCTGCGCGACGGCCAGCGCCCGGTCGAGGTCCTCGGGCCCGCCGCCGCCCATGAGGACGTTCTCACCCACGGAGGCGGAGAAGAGGGTCGGTTCCTCGAACGCCACGGCGACGAGCTCGCGCAGCCGCTCGCGGGGCATGTCGGCGATGTCGACCCCGTCGAGGGTGATATGCCCCGCGGTCGCCTCGTACAGCCGTGGCACGAGCGCGGTGAGCGTCGTCTTTCCCGACCCGGTCCCGCCCACGACAGCCATGGTCTCGCCGCTGCGGATGTGCAGATCGATCTCGGAGAGGAGGGGCGGGCTGTCGCTGGGGGCGTCGGGGTAGCGGAAGGCGACGCGGTGGAATCTGATGCCGAGGTCTTGGCCCGGGGTTCGTCCGCGGGTGGGTGTGGCTTTTTGAGTCCCCCGCCCCGCCCCTTCCCGAAAGCCCTCGGCGGGCGGCCGGGGGCTCTGTCCGCGCCCCTTGGGCAAATCCAGCCCCTCCGGCGTTTGGGGAGCGGGGTCCGGGGCGGAGCCCCGAAAGCGGGGCGCGGGGGCCGCAGGCCCCGCGGCGGGGGCCGGGGGCGTAGTCCCCGGGAGACCGCCTTCGGGAGCCTCGTCCAGGACCTCGAAGTACCGTTCCGTCGCCGTGCCCGCCTCCTGGCTCATCGCCAGCAGGAAACCGATCGAGTCCACCGGCCACCGCAGGGCCAGCGCCGTGGACAGGAACGCCACCAGCGTCCCGGCCGACAGGCCACCGTCAGCCACCCGCACCGTACCCAGCACCAGCGCCGCCCCGATGGCCAGCTCGGGAATCGCCGTGATCACGCCCCACAGCGCCGCAAGCAGCCGCGCCTTGTGCAGCTCCGTGCCCCGCAACCCCCGCGCCAGCGAACCGAACGCCCGCGCCTGGCTGCGATGGCGTCCGAACCCCTTGATGATCCGGATGCCGAGCACGCTCTCCTCGACCAGCGTCGTCAGATCCCCGACCTGGTCCTGCGCCCGCCGCGCCGCCAGCGAGTACCGCGTCTCGAAGAGCGAGCACAGCGCCACCAGCGGCACCACGGGGACGATGAGCACCAGGCCCAGCGTCCACTCCTGCGACAGCAGGATGACGAAACCCACCAGGATCGTCACCCCGTTGACCAGCAAGAACGTCAGCGGGAACGCCAGGAACATCCGTACCAGGCTCAAATCCGTCGTCCCCCGCGACAGCAACTGGCCCGACGGCCACCGGTCGTGGAAGGACACCGGCAACCGCTGCACATGCCGGTACAGATCCGCCCGCATCGCCGCCTCCACCCCCGCCAGCGGCCGCGCGACCAGCCACCGCCGCAGGCCGAACAGGAGCGCCTCCGCGACCCCGAGCAGCAACAGGACGAGCGCGCCCAGCCAGACCCCGCCGGGGTCACCGTCGCTGACCGGTCCGTCGACGATCCACTTCAGGACGAGCGGGATCACCAGCCCGAGGCAGGACGCGACGACCGCGACAAAGGCCGCGCTGAACAGGCGAGTTCGGACGGGGCGTACGTACGGCCAGAGCCTCAGCAGCGTACGGACCGTCGACTGGTTCTTGGTGGGTGCATGTATGTCTGGCATCAATCATCGAGCCTAAACTTCGCCGGCGACGACGCCCACCGGCTTTTTGACCCGGGACCAAGGTCGTACTCCGCCTCGACCGATCGGCGCAGGAGGAACGGGCGGCGCGGGGACCGACTCACCTGTCACCGGCTCACCCCCTCACCAACTCACCCCGTCACCCGCAGGACCTGGACCGATCGCGCCCCCACCACCACCTCCACCCCACCCCGGTGCACCCGCCCCGGCACCCCCGCCTGGTCCTCGCACGCCGTGTCGACCACCACCTCGTACCCCTCCGCCCACGGCGCCCCCGGCACCACGAAACCCGTCGGTCGGCTCCCCGCGTGCAGCACGATCAGGAAACTGTCGTCCACCACGGGCGCGCCGAGGGCATCCCGGCCGGGGATGTCGCGGCCCGACAGATACAGCCCGAGCGTGGACGTCGGCGCGTACCAGTCCCGCTCCGTCATCTCCGACCCGCGCGCCGTGAACCACGCCAGGTCCCGCAGCCCGTCCGCCCCCTGCGCGCGGCCGGAGAAGAACGCGCGTCGGCGCAGCACCGGGTGACGGTGGCGCAGCGCGACCAGGCGGCGCGCCAGTTCCAGCAGCCCGCGCGGGCCCGGCTCCTCCAGGAGGGACCAGTCGACCCACCCCACCTCGCCGTCCTGGCAGTACGCGTTGTTGTTGCCCCCCTGCGTACGCCCCATCTCGTCCCCGGCCACCAGCATCGGCACCCCGGTGGAGACCAGCAGCGTCGTCAGCAGGTTGCGCAGCTGGCGGCGGCGCAGCGCGTTGATCCGGGGGTCGTCCGTCTCGCCCTCCACCCCGCAGTTCCAGGACCGGTTGTCGTCCGTGCCGTCCCGGTTGCCCTCCCCGTTCGCCTCGTTGTGCTTGCGCTCGTACGAGACCAGGTCGCGCAGGGTGAAGCCGTCGTGGGCCGTGACGAAGTTGATCGAGGCGTACGGGCGTCGGCCGCCCCACGCGTACAGATCGCTCGACCCCGACAGGCGGTAGCCCAGGTCCCGCACGTCCGGCAGCGCGCCGCGCCAGAAGTCCCGCACCGCGTCCCGGTACCGGTCGTTCCACTCCGTCCACAGCGGCGGGAAGGCCCCGACCTGGTACCCGCCGCGCCCCACGTCCCACGGCTCCGCGATCAGCTTCACCCGGCGCAGCACCGGGTCCTGGGCGATGACGGCCAGGAACGGGGAGAGCATGTCGACGTCGTGCATCGAACGGGCCAGCGCCGCCGCCAGGTCGAAGCGGAAGCCGTCCACCCCCATCTCCGTCACCCAGTACCGCAGCGAGTCCGTGATCAGCCGCAGCACCTGGGGCTGCACCACGTGCAGCGTGTTGCCGCAGCCCGTGTAGTCGGCGTAGCGGCGAGCGTCCGACTGGAGGCGGTAGTACCCCTTGTTGTCGATGCCGCGCAGCGACAGCGTCGGGCCGCGCTCGCCCGCCTCCGCCGTGTGGTTGTAGACGACGTCCAGGATGACCTCGATGCCCGCCGCGTGCAGCGCCCGCACCATCCGCTTGAACTCGCCGACCTGCTGGCCCGCCGTGCCCGACGCCGAGTACGCCGCGTGCGGCGCGAAGTAGCCGATCGAGTTGTACCCCCAGTAGTTGCGCAGGCCCCGGCGCAGCAGGTGGTCCTCGTGCGCGAACTGGTGCACCGGGAGGAGTTCGACCGCCGTCACCCCCAGGCGTACGAGATGGTCGAGCGCCGCCGGGTGCGCCAGGCCCGCGTATGTGCCGCGCAGCTCCTGGGGGATCCCGGGGTGGCGCTTGGTGAAGCCGCGCACATGCAGCTCGTAGATCACCGAGTCCGCCCACGGCGTCTTCGGACGGCGGTCGTCCGCCCAGTCGTCGTCATCGTGGACGACGACCCCCTTGGGGACGTACGGCGCCGAGTCCCGGTCGTCGCGCACGGTGTCGGCGACCTGCTGCTGCGGCCAGTCGCGCACGTGCCCGTACACCTGCGGCGGCAGCGCGCTGAAATCATTCCCCTCGGCGCCGTCGACCGCGCGCGCGTACGGGTCGAGCAGCAGCTTCGACGCATTCCAGCGGGCCCCCGTCCAGGGGTCCCAGCGGCCGTGCACCCGGTAGCCGTACCGCTGCCCCGGCCGCACGCCCGGCACGAAGCCGTGCCAGATCTCATGGGTGAGCTCGACGAGGGCGAGCCGGGTCTCGGTGCCCGCCGCGTCGAACAGGCACAGCTCCACCGCCTCCGCCCCGCCCGCCCACAGCGCGAAGTTGGTGCCCGCCACCCCGTCCGGCCCCACCCGGAACCGGGCCCCCAGCGGCGTCGGCGCGCCCGGCCAGACCGGCGGCCGCAGCCCGTCGGGGCCTTCCCGCCGGCCGAGGTGGCCGTTCAGTTCCCGGTGCCCTTCCCCGTGCGGAGCCGGTCGCCCCACCGCCCGCTCTGCCTCCTGCTCGGCTGCGCTCGACACCCCTCGGCCTCCCGCGGCTCGGCGCCTGGACGGAGCACGGCGTCCCGGCCGCGGCTCCCCACGCGTGTTCTCGCAGGTGTTCTTCCCGTTACCCGGCTCGTACTCACGTTTCCCCCGGCGGGGCACGGTCGTTGACCGGTCGTGAGATTCGTAACGAAGCGGGCAGGGGCCGCCACCGCGGCCGCCCTGACATGGGTGGGACTGATGGCGGCACTGGTGGCCGGGATGGCCGGGTGCAGCGGGGACCACCTGGACATCGGCGGGGTCGACGGGATCAAGGACGTCGTCGCGGGCAAGGCGAAGTCGCCCCGGGACGCGATCCTGGTGACCCCCGACGACGGGGCCAAGGGCGTCAAGGCGGACGGGAGGATCGAGGTGCGGGTGCCCGGCGGGCGCCTGGAACGGGTCAGGGTGATGAAGGCCGAGGACGCGCAGCCCGAGGAGGTGCCGGGCCGGATCAGCGACGACGGGCTGTCCTGGGAGCCGACCCGGGGAGCGGCGGGGCGGCTCGAACTGGCCGCCAAGTACACGGTGGACGCGGTGGCGCTCGACGGCCACGGCCATCGCCAGGCCCGCCACACCAGCTTCACCACGCTGGTGCCCGCGCACCGGTTCATCGGCTACTTCAAGCCCGAGAACCGCTCGACGGTCGGCGTCGGCATGATCGTCTCGTTCAACTTCAACCAGGCGATCGAGAACCGGGCGGCCGTGGAGCGCGCCATCAGGATCACCTCGAAGCCGCCGGTGGAGGTGGTGGGCCACTGGTTCGGCAAGGAGCGCCTGGACTTCCGGCCCAGGGAGTACTGGAAGCCGGGCACCAAGGTCACCGTCGACATGAAGCTGCGGGACCTGCCGGGCGCCCCGGGCGTCTACGGCATCCAGGAGAAGCGGGTCGGCTTCACCATCGGGCGCGACCAGGAGTCCCTGGTGGACGCCGACGCGCACACGATGGAGGTGCGCCGGGGCGGCGAGCTGGTCAGTACGGTCCCGATCTCTGCGGGATCGCCCAAGAACACCACGTACAACGGCAAAATGGTCGTCACCGAGATGTTCGACGTGACCCGGATGAACAGCCGTACGGTCGGCTTCGGCGGGGAGTACGACATCCCCGACGTGCCGCACGCCATCCGGCTGACCGCCTCCGGGACCTTCCTGCACGGCAACTACTGGACGTCCTCGGGCACCTTCGGCTCCAGCAACACCAGCCACGGCTGTGTGGGCCTGCGCGATGTGAAGGGCGGCAGCCCGGACACCCCGGCGGGCTGGTTCTTCGACCGCACGCTCGTCGGGGACGTGGTGGAGGTCGTCAACTCCCGGGACAGAACGGTCGCGCCCGACAACGGGCTCGGCGGCTGGAACCTCGGCTGGGCGAAGTGGAGGGCGGGCTCGGCCCTCTGACCCTCCCTCGCCGGCCGGTCCGGCCCGTACATACACACCCCCGGTGACGTCCTGATGTAGCCACAGCGAACGCACAGGACCATTGGGACTGAACGGTGACATTCGCGTGGCGTCGCGTGTGCGTCCGGTGTGATTACCTAGGCAATCGTGTGCGCGCGAGGACGCGCGCGGGGGTGTTTTTCAGTGCGGGCCGTGGCGTGATCCAGGCCGTGCGAGGGGAGAGAACTGTCGTGAACGGGCAGCACATATCGGGGGCTCCGAAGAGAGTGGCGGGACGGCGGCGCGGCACGCCGGGTCTGCTGGCTCTGCTGTTGGGGGCGCTGCTTCTGCTGGTCACCGCGTGCGGCGGCGACGACTCCGCCGGAGGCGGGGACGGCAAGGGCAAGGGCGGCGGCGCCGGCAAGGCGGCCGAGGACACCAAGGCCTCGGCCGCGGTCGTGACCATCGCGCCCAAGGACGGGTCGAGCGACGTGGAGACGAGCGGCGCGCTGAAGGTGTCCGCCTCCCAGGGCAAGCTCACCGCCGTCGCGGTCGCGGACACCAAGGGCAACGCGGTGGCCGGAAAGATATCCGCCGACGGCGCCGCCTGGACCCCGGACCAGCACCTCGCCTCCGCCACCAAGTACAAGGTCCACGCCGTCGCCAAGGACGGCGAGGGCCGCGAGTCCGCCAAGGACACCACCTTCACCACGCTCGTCCCCAAGAACACCTTCATCGGCACCTACGCCCCCGAGGACGGCGACACCGTCGGCGTCGGCATGCCGGTCTCGATCAACTTCAGCCGCGGCATCACCAACCCGCAGGCCGTCGAGAAGGCCATCAAGGTGACGGCCGAGCCGTCGGTGCCCGTCGAGGGCCACTGGTTCGGCAACGACCGCCTGGACTTCCGCCCCGAGAAGTACTGGGCGGCGGGCACCAAGGTGACCGTCAAGTTCAACCTCGACGGCGTCGAGGGCCGGCCCGGTGTGTACGGCAAGCAGACCCGTACGGTGAAGTTCACCGTCGGCCGCTCGCAGGTCTCCACGGTGGACGCCGCCGCCCACACCATGACGGTCGTGCGCGACGACAAGGTCCTGCGCACCATCCCGATCAGCGCGGGCTCCCCGCAGAACACCACGTACAACGGCCAGATGGTGATCAGCGAGAAGTACCAGGTGACCCGGATGAACGGCGCCACCGTGGGCTTCGGCGGCGAGTACGACATCAAGGACGTGCCGCACGCGATGCGCCTGTCCAGCTCGGGCACCTTCATCCACGGCAACTACTGGGGCGACCCGTCGGTGTTCGGCACCACCAACACCAGCCACGGCTGCGTGGGTCTGCGCGACGCGCGCGGCGCGGGCGACTCCTCGACCCCGGCGGCCTGGTTCTACGACCGCTCGCTCATCGGTGACGTGGTCGTCGTGAAGAACTCCAAGGACAAGCAGATCCAGCCCGACAACGGCCTCAACGGCTGGAACATGTCCTGGGCGGAGTGGACGAAGTAACACCCCCGCGATCGCGCGCGACGGACCCGGTGCTGTGACCAACGGCACCGGGTCCCTCGCCGTTAACGGCCACTAACCTGCTGTCATGACTGTGACCCTCGAAGTCTCCGAAGGCGTCGGCACCCTCCGCCTGGACCGCCCCCCGATGAACGCCCTGGACATCGCGATCCAGGACCGGCTGCGGGAGCTCGCCGAGGAGGCGACCCGCCGCGACGACGTGCGCGCCGTGGTGATCTACGGCGGCGAAAAGGTGTTCGCGGCGGGCGCGGACATCAAGGAGATGCAGGCGATGGACCACGCCGCGATGGTGGTGCGGTCCCGGGCGCTCCAGGAGTCGTTCACCGCCGTCGCGCGCATCCCCAAGCCCGTCGTCGCCGCCGTCACCGGCTACGCGCTCGGCGGCGGCTGCGAGCTCGCGCTCTGCGCCGACATCCGGATCGCCGCCGACAACGCCAAGCTGGGCCAGCCCGAGATCCTGCTCGGCCTGATCCCGGGCGCGGGCGGCACCCAGCGCCTGGCCCGGCTGATCGGCCCGGCCAAGGCCAAGGACCTCATCTTCACCGGCCGGATGGTCAGGGCCGACGAGGCGCTCGAGCTCGGTCTGGTGGACCGGGTGGTCGCGGCGGAGAAGGTGTACGAGGAGGCGCACGCCTGGGCGGCGAAGCTCGCCCAGGGCCCGGCCCTGGCGCTGCGCGCCGCCAAGGAGTCCATCGACGCGGGTCTGGAGACGGACATCGAGACCGGGCTCGCCATCGAACGGAACTGGTTCGCGGGCCTGTTCGCGACCGAGGACCGCGAGCGCGGCATGCGCAGCTTCGTCGAGGAGGGCCCCGGCAAGGCCAAGTTCCTCTGACCCCGGCGCCGTTGGCGGGCCGACGTACACCCTGCGGGTGGATTAGCCCGGCCTTAAGGCAACCTTAAGTACGACCGGCTCCGAACGCTTGGTGATCAGCTGATCGCGAGCCGTCATCGCAGCTCGCGGGCGGTACGGACGTGGTCCACCGCCCTCGGCACATGCTGAGCGGGCTCCCCGGAACCTCTGGTTCCGGGGGCCGTTTTCCCGGGGAACGGCCCCGGAGCGGGCTCCGGGCGGCCATGATGGGTCCATGGCGGGGCTGGAGGGTGTGGAACAACCGCGGCGGCGTGGCGGCGCGACCGCGGCTCGGTGGACGCCGGCCGTCGAGGACGAACGGGCGCTCGAGGCGCTGGAGTTGTTCGGCAACCCGACGGACGAAGAGGTGCGGCTGCCGTCCCGGCCCGAGTCGGCGGCGACCGCGCGCCGGCTCACCCAGTGCGTGATACTCCGTCAGTGGTGCCTCTCCCCGGCCCTCGCCGAGCAGGCGATCCTCCTCGTCTCCGAGCTGGTCGGCAACGCGGTGCGGCACACCGGCGCCCGCGCCTTCGGGCTGCGGATGCTGCGGCGCCGGGGCTGGATCAGGATCGAGGTGCGCGACCCCTCGCGCGGGCTGCCCTGTCTGATGCCGGTCCACGAGATGGACACCAGCGGACGCGGGCTCTTCCTCGTCGACAAGCTCTCCGACCGCTGGGGCGTGGACCTGCTGCCGCGCGGCAAGACGACCTGGTTCGAGATGCGGGTCGCGGACCGCTGATACGGCGAAGAGCCGCTGAGACGCCGAAGCCCCCGTGCCTGCCGGGTACGGCCTGCCTGCGGGGGCTTCTGCGGAGCGCCGCCGTGGACCGGAGGGGGTGTGATCCACGGCGACTGAAGACGACCTGGCTCGGGTCAAAGAGAGGTCGTGTCCCCGACTATGGCAGACGGGGGGCCTTCACGCCAAAAGTCCTTACTCGGACAAACGTCCCCATACCGTGACAGTTTAGCTGTGAATCGTAGGTGAGCTGAAGCACGCGCCTTTTAATTAGTGCATAGGTATGGGTGTCGATGCGTGATTCACTGAAACGGGCGGGCCGATACATGGCGTGTCCTGGCGACCCGCAAAGGTCCTGAAATGGGTCAATCATTACCTTCCGCCCGTCGGCGCACTTAAATGTCCATGTGCTGAATCCATCTCCCCGTGGGGTCGACCGCCGCAGCGCACTGCGTGCCGGGGCGGGGGCGGCCGTCGTGGGGGCCTTCGCGGCCGGCTGCACCGACGCCGAGGGCGGCGCCGGGCCGCCGCCCGCCGCCGCGACGCCCACCGCGTCCCCCGCCTCCGCCCGCCCCGGCACCACCCGCGCCGCCCCGGCCCCCCGCGCCTTCCCGGCGCAGCCCACCCAGATCGCACACGGCCCCCGCGACCGGCCGAAGGTCGCGCTCACCTTCCACGGCCAGGGCGACCCCAAGGACGCCACCGCCGTCCTCGCCGAGGCCGAGCGGGCCGGCGCCCACGTCACCGTCCTGGCCGTCGGCAGCTGGCTCGACGAACACCCCGGCATGGCCCGCCGCATCCTCGACGGCGGCCACGACCTCGGCAACCACACCCAGCGCCACATCGACATCTCCGCGCTCGCGGAACAGGACGCGTACGCCGAGATCACCGGCTGCGCGGACCGGCTGCGCCGGCTCACCGGCTCCATCGGGACCTGGTTCCGGCCCTCCCGTACCCAGTACGCGACGCCGCTCGTTCAGAGACTGGCCCGGCGGGCCGGGTACCCGCACGTGCTCTCGTACGACGTCGACTCGCTCGACTTCACCTCGCCCGGCGCCTCGGCCGTGACGCGCAACGTCACCGGGCGGATCCGCAACGGATCCGTGGTGAGTCTGCACTTCGGCTACGCGGACACGGTCGCCGCGCTGCCGGCCCTCCTCGCCGACCTCGACCGCCGCGGACTGCGCGCGGTGACGACCACGGAGTTGCTGACCTGATGCCGACCCCCACCAAGAGGACCACCGCGCTGCTGTGCGGCCTCCTGCTCGCCGCGCTCGCCGGCTGCGGCTCGTCCGCGGACAAGGGAGGGAACGAGGCTCTGGGCACCAAGGGCCCCGAGCGCCCCGTGCCGAAGCAGGCCGTGCCGCAGGGGCTGCCCGGGATGCCGCCGGTCCTCGACCCCAAGGACGCGTACGCCGCGGACCGCCCGAACGCCCTCCAGCCGGCCGTCAAGAACTTCCTCGAACGCGTCTACGTGCCCAACACCAACTCCAACACCGTGTCGGTGATCGACCCCAAGACGTACAAGGTGATCGAGACCATTCCGGTCGGCCACCAGCCCCAGCACGTCGTCCCCTCCTGGGACATGAAGACGCTGTGGGTCAACAACGACCTGGGCGACAGCCTCACCGCCATCGACCCGGCGACCGGCAAGGCGGGCCGCACGGTCCAGGTCTCCGACCCGTACAACCTCTACTTCACGCCCAACGGCAAGTACGCGGTCGTGATGGCGTCGATGGACCGCGAGCTGGTGTTCCGCGAGCCCGTCAACATGAACCGGGTCAAGACCGTCCCGGTGCACTGCGCGGGCGTCAACCACGCCGACTTCTCCATGGACGGGCGCTACTTCATCGTCTCCTGCGAGTTCTCCGGCGAACTGCTCAAGGTCGATACCGAGAAGATGCAGGTCATCGCCCATCAGAAGCTGCCGTTCGAAGGGGCGATGCCGCAGGACGTGAAGATGTCCCCGGACGGCAGGACCTTCTACGTCGCCGACATGATGGCGCACGGCATGTGGGTCCTGGACGGCGACCGGTTCAGCACGCCGACGCTGCTGCCCACCGGCAAGGGCTGCCACGGCCTGTACGTCAGCCGCGACTCCAAGGAGATGTACATCTCCAACCGGGGCGAGGGCACCATCTCCATCTTCGACTTCGCCCAGAACAAGCTGACCAAGAAGTGGCACCTGCCGGACGGCGGCAGCCCCGACATGGGCGGGGTGTCGGCCGACGGCAAGGTCCTGTGGCTGTCCGGCCGATACGACGCCGAGGTGTACGCCATCGACACCACCACCGGGCACGAGATCGCCCGCATCCCGGTCGGCTCGGGCCCGCACGGCCTCGCGGTCTACCCGCAGCCGGGCCGCTACTCGCTCGGCCACACCGGCATCTTCCGCTGAGCCCGTACGGAACGCACGGCCGCCCCCGGGATGTCCTCCCGGGGGCGGCCGCGTTCTCACCAGAGCACCGGCAGCCGCTCCGGCAGGCGCTTGATGAAGCCGGTGCGCCACACCAGCTGCTCGGGCGGGACCGCCAGGCGCAGCCCCGGGAGGCGCTCCACCAGCGCGGCGAGCGCGATCTCCGCGTGCGTCCGGCCAAGGCCGGTGGCCGGGCAGAAGTGGCGGCCCGCGCCGAAGGAGAGGTGCGGATTGACCTCGCGGTCCAGATCGAGCCGTTCGGGGTCGGTGAAGACCTCCGGGTCGAAGTTGGCGCCCTCCACCAGGACGAGCACCAACTCGCCCTTCCTGACCAGGACGTCACCGACCCGGACGTCCTCGGTGGCCAGCCTCGGCAGGCCGTCCCCGATGGAGAGGTTCCAGCGCAGCAGCTCGTCCACCGCCCGGCCGATGCGGTCCGGATGCGCCCGCAGGTACCCGATCAGCTCCGGGTGCTGGAGCAGCGCGAGCACCGCGAGGACCAGGAACGCGGACGTGGAGACGGCGCCCGCGCCGAAGAGCGAGACCGCGACCGTCGCCAGCATCTCGTCGGTGAGGTGCGCGGACTCCTCCTCCGTACGCAGCTCCGCGAGGCGTCCGAGCAGACCCGCGCGCTGGTCCTGGGGCGCGTTGAGCCGCTCGACCATGTAGCCGAGGTCCTTGTACCAGTTGAGACGCGAGCCCTCGAAGGCGTGCGGGCTGGTCATGAACGCGATGTCCAGGCCGCTCATCAGCCGCCGCCAGTCCGCGAACGGCACCCCGACCACCTTGCAGTGCAGAGCCGCCGAGAAGGGGTCGGCGAACCCCGCCCGGAAGTCCGCCGGCGGGCCCTCGGCGAGCAGGCCGTCGATGAACTCGTCGGCCCGCTCCCGCAGCCAGTCGCGCAGGCCGTCGGTGCGCGGGTTGAGCGCCTTCATCACGGCGCCGCGCAGCCCCGCGCTGTTGATGTTGCCCATGTTGTTGACGACCTCCGGAGGGATCGTCAGCGCGTACTGGCGCGGCGCGTCCGGGGCCGCGGTGTCCTTGAGGCTGAACCGGTTGTCCTCCAGGACGCGTTTGGCCAGCGCGTAACTGCTCACCAGCCAGGCGGTGTCGCCGGTCATGGTGCGCACCCGGGCCACCGGCTCCTCGGCGCGCAGGGCGGCGCACTCCTCGGGGAGCACGTCGCCGCGCCGGGCCAGCGGGAACGCGAGCAGCCGGTCGGCGCTCATGCGGCGGCTCCTTCGGTGTGCGGGAGGTGCGGGCGGACGACCGCGTACGCCTGGTTGCGGGAGGCGCGCAGGCCGCCGCCCCTGGCGTAGAGGAGTTCGGTGAGCGGGATCAGCGCGTGGTAACAGGACACCGAGGACGGGACCTGGAGGATCCCCGGGGTGTCCAGGAAGAAGGGGAGTTCGGCGGCGATGTAGTCGAGGCAGGCGGCGGTCTGCGCCTGGCTCATCGGGGTGCCGCCGGCCTTTCCGGCCAGGAACGCGGCGGCCATCTCCTCGCAGCCGGTGCGGAACTCCTTGTCGGTGGCGAGGAAGTGCCGGACCCGGCGGTGCAGCAGGTCGTACACCGGGTTCCCCTCGAACTCCGAGAGCGCGTGCACGGCGACCGGGGCCCCGGGGCGGCCGGCCTCCTCGACGCCCCGCACGATCCTTCTGCGGACCGCCTTGAGCTCCTTGGCGGCGCGCCTGCGGGCGTGTTCGTCGTCGTAGCCGAGCGTCGCGAACATCCGGTCCACATGGCGGTCGGCGTAGACGAGGTCGACCCGGTCGAAGCGCGCGGAGGCCCAGCGGACGAGACCGGCGATGCGGTCGGCGCTGAAATAGCTGTTTCCCGGACTCACCCCGATGAGGACGTGGTCGCCCTCGTCCCAGATGAGCCGGCAGCTCCGGGTGAACGGCTGGAAGGTGAACGTGGTGGTTGCTTCAGTGGTGGCAGTCACTCCTGAATCGCCCCAGCGCCGCGAGTCCCTGGGAGCCCTGTGCTCCTGGTGTGGCGGCGACAGCACGAAGTTATCGCCCGGTGGCGGAGCGTAGGGAAGAGGGCCCCGGACTTTTGGCGAGAACTCGACCCCATGACACGCGGGGCGGAGGTTTGAGCCAGTCCACCGCGCGACCAGCGGCGCTTCCGCCCGGGCCGGCCGGTACCCCGCCGCCTGGAGAGCCGTGAACGCCGGCCCGCCCGCGCCGCGCGGGTCGGGCCCGGGGACGACGGTCGTCGCCCCGTCCGGCGGCGGGAAGTGGCCGCGCGCGGCGGCGGCCGGTGTGCGGCCCGGCGTGGCGTCCGGTCCCGCCCCATGTCCCTGCCATCTCTCCTGCCGGTTAGTCTGACCGTCGTCAAAATCGCACCAAGATAGGGGTGGACCCAGTGGCGGACATCGAAGAGGCCCGCAAGGCGTTCGCGCGGCTCGACGTCGACGGCAACGGCGAGGTGACGGCGACCGAGTACAAGCAGGTCATGGCCCAGCTGGGCGACTTCCACGTCACCGAGACCGTGGCGCAGGCCATCATCAGGGCCAAGGACGCCAACGGCGACGGCAAGCTCTCCTTCGAGGAGTTCTGGGCGTCCCTCAACAAGTGACCCGGCGCACGGTGTGCGGCCCGCGCTGATGCGGGCCGCCGACCGGCGCCCGAAAGACGATCGACAAAATGTTCCCCGCATACGTCGTCACCGCGATTTCCGCCCCAACGGGCCGGAATCGCTGGCGTGGCACTGGCGATTTCGCTACCGTTCTTGGAAGTTACTCGACGGTGTGCTGTCAGCCCCGAGCCCGTACGACCAAATGACGAGGAGCCGGTCCCATGCCCTTCGCGTTGCCACTCGCACCGAAAGAGGGACTGGGGCGGATCGTGCACCGTCTCTTCGATCGGTCGGGATCGAGCGGGGCGGAGTCCGGCGACGCGGTCGACAACGGGCAGTCCGTGAACGGGACTTGTCTTTTCTGCGAACAGGACCGTCCCGATCTCAACCGCATCATGAAGCAGAACAAGACGTTCTATGCGCGCTATGACAACTTCCCGGCGGCCGAGGGGCACGTGGAAATCGTCCCGAAGCGGCATGTGGAGTCGTTCTTCCATTTGACGGCGCGCGAGCTCAGGGATGCGTACTCGCTGATTCAGCTGGCAAAGGAAAGCATTTCGGACGAGCACCACCCCGACGGGTACACCATCGGCATCAACGAGGGCCGCGCAGCCGGGCGGACCATCGACCATCTCCACATCCATCTGATCCCCCGGCACTACGGGGACGTGGAGGACCCGCGCGGCGGGATCCGCAAGGCCGTGCCGAACTGCGAGCCCGACGAGTGGATGCCCGAGCCCTCGGAGACCCCCGCCGAGCCGGCGGCCGGGCGGCGCTAGGGCCTGTCCGCGGCCCCTCGCTGGATCGCCCAGGTCCCGCCCCCGGGTCTCAGATGTCGTCGAGACCGCCGTGGCCGAGCCGGGAGCAGAGCGAATTGATCTCGTGCCAGAAGTCCGGCACGTCCAGCGCGTCGTGGCCGCTGCTCGCGTCCACACTGATACAGCCGCGAAAGGCCCCCGCCGCGCCCCTGATCGGGCTGGCGAAGACCGCGCCTCGGTGCCGTACGCGCCGGAACTCCATCCAGGTGAAGCCCATCACCGCTGCCGGGCCGTGCGCGGTTCGGTACGCTTCGAACCGCTCCTGGTCGCTCAGATCGGCCGCCAGTTTCGCCACGTCGACCGAGACCTCCGCGTTCTGCTTCCAGCACAGCCCCACCACACCGACACCTCTCGGCGGGGCGAACGACCGGGTCGCGGGGGTACTGCCCAGGCGGTAGGTGGCGATGCGCTGAAGATGTCCGTGGACCGGGTGGCGCACTGACCGGCGAATGCGCCAGATGTGCAGGCCCAGGTCCTGGAGTTCGATCGCCGGGTGGGCGTGGGTACCCAGCGAGACCATTTTTCCGTAGTACGTGAGTATTTCCTGGCGAATGGCCGAGCGGCGCTCGACGAGGCGCCGCCCGGAGAAGGCCTGGAAAGGGGTGAAGGCCCCGAATATCCCGATGACGCATATCAGGATCACGATGACATAGGCGTGCCCGTCGGAAATCCCGGTCCAGAATTTCCGGTCGGGGAAATCATACTGGCGTGCCACCATGCATATGCTGGCCGCGAGCAGCGTGGTGCGATCCAGGAGTTTGGCGGTCAGGGACCTCATCCGGCCAGTGTAGGGGCTACCCACCGGTCTGTGACCAGGTAATTCACCGGTCTTTCGGCGGCCCGGCAGCCAGCAGGCTGATGTCCGTTTTCTGATGCTTCCAGGCCACGCCCGGCAGTGGGCGCGAGACATTTCTACGGTTCACGGATTCCGCTCGCCCGGTCTCATTCGCCTCACCGATCACATGGAACTCCAGACCCGCATCGGCGAAATCGGCCCGGCACTTCTCCAGATTGCCCGGGTTCATGGTGAACGCCAGCTGGAAGTCGGAGGAGGCGCTCATCGCGAGGGCCAGCGGCTCCACACCCATCAGCTCCGCGACCCGCTCGACGGCCGGGTCGAGGGGCACCTCGTCCTCGACGACCCGGAAGCCCACCCCGCTCGCCCGCATGATCTGCTCGACCGTGGCTTTCAGCCCGTCCGAGGTGTCCTGGCACGCCGTGGCGTGGCCGCGCTCGCCGAGGATCCGTCCTTCGGCGACCCGCGCCCGGGGGTGCTTCCAGCTGTCGAGCAGCCGCTTCTCCGTCTCGTCGGGCAGGCTCCCGGCGAACGAGTCGCGCCTGGGGAAGTACGCGACGGCGGCTCCCAGGAGCCCGCACGCCCCGGTGACACAGAGCAGGTCCCCGGGCCGCGCCCCGCCGCGCATCAGGGCCCCGCCGGGGCGGCAGACGCCGAACGCCGTGGCCGACAGAATGATCCGCTCGGCATTGCCGATGTCCCCGCCGACATTGAGCGTGCCGCAGTCCGTGCACCCCTGGTGGATTCCGGCGATGACCTCGCGGAAGGCCGCGTCGTCCACGTCATGGGGGTAGCGGACGACACTGAGGAGCCCGATGGGGGTGGCGCCCATGGCCGCGACGTCGCTGACATTGGCGATCGCCAGGTAATACCCGATGTCGAATCCGGAAAGCAGCCCCAGCTCGTAGAGGACGAATTTGGGGCCGCGGACGTAGTCCGACCCCACGACCAGGGTCAGGGGGGAGTTGAACTCGTACACGGCGCAGTCGTCCCTGGCGTCGGCGCCCGCGACCAGGTCGACGTCGAGGCTTCCGGCGCCGACTTTCCGGCCCGACTGGCCGCTGAGGAATTCGGTGATGAGCTGCTGGACCCGGGTCGGCTCGTCCGAGTAGACCGGGCCGCTCATGCGGTGTACTTCCCGAGCTCGCGCAGCGCGGCTTTCAGAACCGCCGCGGCCGGCAGATAAGTCGAGTCCACTTCCAGGGAGTTCGGCATGGCCCGGATGGCATCGCGGTTCTCGAGGTCGCGTTCCGTCGCCGGGCCGACCCTGATGGAGCGGTCCGGCATGTTCCGGTACTGCGCGCGGCGCCGTTCCACACGTACGGAATCACTGGCGGTCAGATAGATGTGCAAGGTGGCTTCGGTGAGCAGTGAGGTGGCCACGTCGCGGCCGACGGCGACGATGTTCCCGTGTTTCTCGGCGATGGACCGGTGCAGTGCGAGGATCGCCTGGCGGCACGCCGTGTTCTGGGCGACCGCCTTGAGGTTCCGGTCCAGCGAGGTGTGGAAGATCCGGTCGGTGATGTCCTGCCCCCGGAACAGAATGACGTGCCGCTGCCAGGGGTCTTCCTCGCTGTGCCGGGCGTACACCTCGGGCCGGTGGATGAGCAGGGCGCCGAGGTCGGCCGCCAGTGTTTCGATGGGCTCGTGGTCGAGGGCGAACGCCAGGCTGCGGTAGGTGAGTCCGGTGTCGAGGAACGCCAGGCCCAGTTCTCGCGCGAGCGCGGTGGCGAGGGTGGTCTTACCGCTGGCGGTAGGGCCGTCGATGGAGAGGGACAGTTCAGTCACGCCGTGCCTCCGGGCGGGCTCGGGTCGGATTCCGGTCGGCATCGGCGCCCCACGCGGACGTCAGCGCGACGGTTTCGCGGAAGAGTTCCTTGCGGACGACGAGTGCGTAGTCCCACAAGGGGTCGGCGATGCCCACGAGGGTGCCGACCTTGGAGCGGAGGTACTGGCTGCGCAGGGGGCGCCGGGGGCGGTACACCCGCAGGCCGGCCTCGTGCCAGCACATGAAATAGGGAACGCCGCTGAATTCGGCGAGTTGGTCCATGCCGGTCAGAGCGGTCGTGTCCAGCCCGTCGGCCACAATGAGGGCGTCGATTCGGCGGCCCTCTATGGGGAGGATGTGCCAGTGGGCGTGGGAAATGCACGCGCTCGCGTCCATGCCGGGGGACGAGCCGTGTTCGAGGAGAGTGAAATCGCCGAAGGTTTCCCGGTACATCGGCTCCAGCCTGCCGAGGATCGTATCGAGTTCGGCGGAGAAGTCGGTGACCACCTGCGCAAAGCTGAAATAATGAGCCACGGGCAGGAGCAACAAATGCCCCAGGGTCATGGGGGACAGGTCCGCCAGTAATCGGAAATGCTCGGTCGCGCAGATCAGCCGACTGGACGGCTCGCCCTCGTATATGCGCAGGAATGTAGTGTCCCGGGACCCGGCGATTTCGTCACAGAGATCCGATCCAGAGCATTCCGCCGCACGCGGCATGGCTCACTCCCCGGTGGAGCCGATAAATATGGCGAAAATTTACTGTAGCCGATGCCCATGCGCAAGCGAGCTACGGTAATTGGCCAAAGTGGGGGTGAGTATCCGGCGTGCGGCGGATCGCGATATTGATCGAAGAATCGATTCGACGTGCGGGGACTTCGGGACCGCCCGGCCCGTCAGCACTCGATGATGTTGACCGCCAGACCGCCGCGCGCCGTCTCCTTGTACTTCACCGACATGTCCGCGCCGGTCTCCTTCATGGTCTTGATGACCTTGTCCAGGGACACCTTGTGGCTGCCGTCGCCGCGCATCGCCATCTTCGCGGCGGTCACGGCCTTCACGGCCGCCATGCCGTTGCGCTCGATGCACGGGATCTGGACCAGGCCGCCGACCGGGTCGCAGGTCAGGCCCAGGTTGTGCTCCATGCCGATCTCCGCGGCGTTCTCGACCTGCTCGGGGGTGCCGCCCAGGACCTCGGCCAGCGCGCCCGCGGCCATCGAGCAGGCGGAGCCGACCTCGCCCTGGCAGCCGACCTCGGCGCCGGAGATCGAGGCGTTCTCCTTGAAGAGCATGCCGATCGCGCCGGCCGCCAGCAGGAAGCGGACCACGCCCTCGTCGTCCGCGCCGGGCACGAAGTTCATGTAGTAGTGCAGCACGGCCGGGATGATGCCCGCGGCGCCGTTGGTGGGCGCGGTGACGACGCGGCCGCCCGCCGCGTTCTCCTCGTTCACCGCCATCGCGTACAGCGTCGCCCACTCCATCGCGTGCGCGTCCGGGTTGCCCTCGGCGCGCAGCTGGCGGGCGGTGGTCGCGGCGCGGCGGCGGACCTTCAGGCCGCCCGGCAGAATGCCCTCGCGGGACATGCCGCGCGAGACGCACGCCTGCATCACGCGCCAGATCTCCAGCAGACCCGCACGGATCTCGTCCTCCGTGCGCCAGGCCTTCTCGTTCTCCAGCATCATCGCGGAGATCGACAGACCGGTCTCGTTCGCCAGCCGCAGCAGCTCGTCGCCGGTGCGGAAGGGGTACTTCAGGACCGTGTCGTCGGGCACGATCGGGTTCTCGCCCGCGACCGCGTCCTCGTCGACGACGAAACCGCCGCCGACCGAGTAGTACGTCTTCTCCAGGACCAGCGCGCCCTCGCTGTCGTACGCGAAGATCGTCATCCCGTTGGCGTGGTACGGCAGCGCCTTGCGGCGGTGCAGGATCAGGTCCTCGTCGAAGTCGAAGGGGATCTCGTGGGCGCCGAGCAGGTTGATCCGGCCCGCCGACTTGATCCGCTCCATCTGCTCGTCCGCGGTCTCCACGTCGACCGTGCGCGGCGAGTTGCCCTCCAGGCCGAGCAGGACCGCCTTGGGGGTGCCGTGGCCGTGGCCGGTCGCGCCCAGCGAGCCGTACAGCTCCGCGCGTATCGCCGCCGTGTGGGCCAGCAGGCCCTCGTTCTTCAGCCGCCGCGCGAACATCCGGGCAGCGCGCATCGGGCCGACCGTGTGGGAGCTGGACGGGCCGATGCCGATCGAGAACAGGTCGAAGACCGAGATGGCCACGAGAAGACTCCTTGAGGGGGTAGACGCCGTTGTCTGCCGGGTGGTGCGGAAGAGCAGGAAAACGGGAGGTGCAAGGGTTCGGGGCACCGCACTCACTGTCCAGTGTGCGCGGTGCCCCGAAGGTTCGTACGAACAAAAGGGTACGAAACTACTTCAGGCCGGGGTACAGGGGGTGCTTCGCGGCCAGGGCGGAGACCCGGGCGGCGAGCGCGTCCTTGTCGAAGTCCGGCTTCAGCGTCTCGGCGATGATGTCGGCGACCTCGCGGAAGTCGTCGGCGCCGAAGCCGCGGGTGGCCAGCGCGGGGGTGCCGATCCGCAGGCCCGAGGTGACCATCGGGGGCCGCGGGTCGTTCGGGATCGCGTTCCGGTTGACCGTGATGCCGACCTCGTGGAGGCGGTCCTCGGCCTGCTGGCCGTCGAGCTCGGAGTTGCGCAGGTCCACGAGGACCAGGTGGACGTCCGTGCCGCCGGACAGGACCGAGACGCCGACCTCGGTCACGTCGTCCTGGATCAGGCGCTCGGCGATGATCCGGGAGCCCTCCAGGGTGCGCTCCTGGCGCTCCTTGAACTCCTCCGAGGCCGCCACCTTGAACGAGACCGCCTTGGCCGCGATCACGTGCTCGAGCGGGCCGCCCTGCTGACCGGGGAAGACCGCCGAGTTGATCTTCTTGGCGAGCTCCTGCGTCGACAGGATGACACCGCCGCGCGGACCGCCGAGGGTCTTGTGCGTGGTGGTGGTCACGACGTGGGCGTGCGGCACCGGGTTCGGGTGCAGACCCGCGGCGACCAGGCCCGCGAAGTGGGCCATGTCGACCATCAGGTACGCGCCGACCTCGTCCGCGATGCGGCGGAACGCGGCGAAGTCCAGCTGGCGCGGGTACGCGGACCAGCCGGCCACGATCAGCTGCGGCTTGGACTCCTTGGCCAGGCGCTCGACCTCGGCCATGTCGACCTGACCGGTCTGCTCGTCGACGTGGTAGGCGACCACGTTGTAGAGCTTGCCGGAGAAGTTGATCTTCATGCCGTGGGTCAGGTGACCGCCGTGGGCCAGGTTCAGGCCCATGATCGTGTCACCCGGCTTCAGCAGCGCGAACATCGCGGCCGCGTTGGCTTGGGCGCCCGAGTGCGGCTGTACGTT
This sequence comes from Streptomyces sp. NPDC023838, assembly GCF_040639555.1. Classification (NCBI taxonomy): domain Bacteria; kingdom Bacillati; phylum Actinomycetota; class Actinomycetes; order Kitasatosporales; family Streptomycetaceae; genus Streptomyces; species Streptomyces sp. NPDC023838. Next base: position 159,060 of record NZ_JBFAAD010000009.1, on the reverse strand, counting down.
GGCGTGCTCGGCGCCGAAGAGCGCCTTGATGCGGTCGATCGCGATCTGCTCGACCACGTCGACGTGCTCGCAGCCGCCGTAGTAGCGGCGCCCCGGGTAGCCCTCGGCGTACTTGTTGGTGAGGACCGAGCCCTGGGCCTCCATGACCGCGACCGGAGCGAAGTTCTCCGAGGCGATCATTTCGAGGGTGGACTGCTGACGGTGGAGCTCGGCGTCGACGGCGGCGGCGACGTCCGGGTCCAGCTCATGGAGGGACTGGTTCAGAAGCGACATCGGAAGATCCCTGGAGTGGTAGGTCAGCCGGCGGAGAAGGCGGTGTACTCGTCGGCGGAGAGCAGGTCGCCCGGCTCCTCCGCCACGCGCACCTTGAACAGCCAGCCACCCTCGAACGGGGCGGAGTTGACCAGCGACGGGTCGTCGACGACGTCCTGGTTGGCCTCGACGACCTCGCCCGAGACCGGGGAGTAGAGGTCGCTGACCGACTTGGTCGACTCCAGCTCGCCGCAGGTCTCGCCCGCGGTCACCGTGTCACCGACCTCCGGGAGCTGGACGAACACCACGTCACCGAGCGCGTTGGCCGCGTGCTCCGTGATGCCGACCGTCGAGACGCCGTCCGCGGCGGCCGACAGCCACTCGTGCTCCTTGCTGTAGCGCAGCTGCTGGGGGTTGCTCATGACCTGAATTCTCCTGTACGAGGGGGAGTGGTGGTGAACGGAAAAGTCATGCGGTGCGTGTGCGAGGGGTCACTTCTGGCGCTTGTAGAACGGCAGCGCCACGACCTCGTACGCCTCATGCGTACCGCGAATGTCGACGCCCACGCCGGAGGTGCCCGGTGCGGCGTGCGCGGCGTCCACGTACGCCATGGCGATCGGCTTGCCCAGCGTGGGCGAGGGGGCGCCCGAGGTGACCTCGCCGACGACCTCGCCGTCCGCCACCACGGAGAATCCGGACCGCGGCACCCGGCGGCCCTCGGCCACCAGGCCGACCAGCTTGCGCGGCGCCTTGGCGGCGGCGCGCTCGGCGGCGGCCTCCAGGGCCTCGCGGCCCACGAAGTCGCCCTCCTTCTCGAACTTCACGACCCGGCCGAGCCCCGCGTCGAACGGCGTCAGCGCGGTGGTCAGCTCGTGCCCGTACAGCGGCATGCCCGCCTCGAGGCGCAGGGTGTCGCGGCAGGACAGACCGCACGGCACCAGGCCCGCGTCCTTGCCCGCGTCGGTCAGCGCGCGCCACAGCCGCTCGGCGTCGGCCGGGGCCACGAAGAGCTCGAAACCGTCCTCGCCGGTGTAGCCCGTACGGGCGATGAGGGCCGGGACACCGGCCACCGTGCCGGGCAGGCCCGCGTAGTACTTCAGGCCGTCGAGGTCGGCGTCGGTGAGCGAGGCGAGGATGGCGGGGGACTCGGGGCCCTGGACGGCGAGCAGCGCGTAGTTGTCGCGGTCGTCGCGGACCTCGGCGTCGAAGGCGGCCGCGCGCTCGGTGATCGCGTCCAGGACGACCTGGGCGTTGCCGGCGTTGGCGACGACCATGTACTCCTGCTCGCCGAGGCGGTAGACGATCAGGTCGTCGACGATGCCGCCGTCCTCCTGGCAGATCATCGTGTACCGGGCGCGGCCCACGCCGATGGTGCTCATGTTGCCGACCAGCGCGTAGTCCAGGGCCTTGACGGCTTCCGGTCCGGTGACGGTGATCTCGCCCATGTGGGACAGGTCGAAGAGACCGGCCCGGGTGCGGACCGCGGTGTGCTCGTCGCGCTCGCTGCCGTACCGCAGCGGCATGTCCCAGCCGGCGAAGTCGGTCATGGTCGCGCCCAGCGAACGGTGCAGTGCGTCGAGGGCGGTGAGACGGGGGTTGCTCATGAGGGTGTGGCTCCCAGGGCATGACGGCGAGGACGATCCTCCCCATCTGTCATCGGAACCTGAGAGGTTCGCCGGACGCACGTCGGGGTCCTGGCTTGCACCTTGGGTGGAGCCGCGCCGTTTGGGAACGCGCGGCCCGCTTTTCAGATCTGCCTCATCCACGCGGTACGGGGCCTGAGAGATTCAAGGGAGGGACTTGCTCCTTCGGCGCCCCGGGAACTGACCGAGGACTCTCCCGCGTGGATTCAAGCGGCCGGTATGCAGTTGGCGGGCACATCATTGCACGCCTCCCCGGAACGACACATCACTCAGGTCTCATTACCATCTCTTTACGCTCATCGGGGACGGGTCGCACGACCCGACAGGGGGAGGGCCCATGACGGTTCACACGACGGCGGCGGCGCGGGCGGACGCGCCGGTTCCGGTGGTACGGGACCTGCGCGGCCTGGGCGGCCGCTCACCGCACACGCTCCGGTTCGCCGAGGGGGACGTGGTGGTGGTCTCCGGTCTGCCCGGCAGCGGCAAGACGACCCTGCTGCGGCAGGCCGCGCCGGGCCTGGGCATCGACTCCCAGGACACCCGCAAGGCCTGGGAGGCCCGGCTGCCCGGGGTGCCGTACGCGCTGTACCGCCCGGTCGCCCGCGTCGCCCACTTCCTGCGGATGCACCGGGCGCTGCGGGCGGGCGGCGGCCTGGCCGTCCACGACTGCGGCACCCACGCCTGGGTGCGCTGGTCGCTGGCGAGGGCGGCGGCGCGGGGCGGGCGCTCGCTGCACCTGGTGCTCCTGGACGTCTCCCCGCAGACGGCCCTGGCGGGCCAGGTGGCCCGCGGCCGCAAGGTCTCCGCGTACGCCTTCGCCCGCCACGCCAGGGCGGTGCCCCGCCTGATAGCCGCGGTGGCCGAGGGTCGCCTGCCCAGAGGGGTCGCGTCGGCGGTTCTGCTGGACCGGGAGGCGGCGGGGGCGGTGGCACGGTTCGCCTTCGAGGAGAACCCGGCCCGACGCTAAGGTTTCCGTGCCGGGGACTCGCACCCCCCGTCTTCCGAGGGGCGCGGGGCTGTGACATTGCGGCTCCGCCGCGTGGGCACGACCAGCCAGAGACGGTCAGCAGACCCAGAGACGGTCAGCAGAACCAGAGACGGCCAGCAGACAAAGGACAGGCACATGGAATTCCCGCACCCCCAGGGCGGCGGCGGCTGGCCGGGCAACGAGCTGGAGGAGGCCCTGGCGGCCTCGCTCGGCGTCCCGGGTGCGGGCCCCCGCCTGATAGAGGTCATGGGCCGCAACCCCGTCTGGGTCCCCCTTCCCAACGGCGGCAGCCGTGAGAGCGCCGACCTGGACCTCCCCACCATGGAGATCGACGGCGCCCCCTACGTCCCCGTCTACAGCTCCGAGCAGCAGTTCCTCCAGTGCGTCGGGCCGCACATGTCGTTCGCCGTGGCGCCCGCCGTCGAGTTCGCCCGGGGGCTGCCCCCGCAGCTGGGCATCGCGCTGAACCCGGAGGGCGCGGTCGGCGTACCGCTGCCGCCGCCCGCGGTGGCCGAGTTGTGCCGTACCGGGCGCACCGCCCTGGACGGGCCCGCCTCCGGCGCCCGGGTCCGGCTCTTCGAGCCCGACTGGCAGGAGGACCCGGTCGACTTCCTGACCGCCGCGGCCGCCGAGTTCGACGCCACCGGCGTGGTGCTCACCGCCCGCCGCGCGCTCGCCTCCATCGAGGGCGACGCCCCGACGCTCCTCATCGGCGTGGAGTTCTCCACCTGGGACGGGGCCGGGCGCAACGCCCCCATGGAGGCACTGGGCCGCGCGCTGGGCCGGGTGCCGGTCGGCTGGCCGGTGAACCTGGTGCTGCTCGACGTGGCCCAGGACCCGGTGGGCGACTGGATGCGCGAGCGAGTGCGCCCCTTCTACACGCGAGCCACGGACAGGCCGTAGACCCCGCTCACCAGCACCGCGAAGCCGATCCGGGCGGAAGTCCGCCGCATCCACCGGCCACCCCCCGGCTCCTCCCGCATAAGCTGGTTTCATAATCCGTAGACCCCCGCGGCGGCACGCCTGTGTACCGGCGGCGCGGGGGACCGAAGAGGGGCGGGACCCAGGGTGAGTGCGTCAGGCACCGCGGCGGCCGGGCAGGTCGAGCACATGCTGCGCCAGGTGGCCCCCGGACGCTACGACGCGTACGAGGCGCTGCTGCACGCCCTCGGCGACCCCTCGTCCGGCCGGCTGTGGATGCTGCTCTGGCACGGCCGCCCCGGCGCCCCCGACGCGCAGTACGGGAACATGGAGGTCGACGGGGTGGCGTACGCACCCTGTGTGACCTCCGCGCAGGAGCTCGCCGCCAGTGGCTGGAACCGGGCCCACGAAGTGGTCACCGGCGGTGACATCGCGCGCGCCCTCTACCCCGACCGGTACGGGATCTGGCTCAACCCGCACGCCCCGGGCGGCGGGGTCGGCATCCCCTGGACCGATCTGCGCCGGATCGCCACCGGCCTCGACCGGATGCCCGCGGGCCCGCTGCGGATCACCGAACCGGCCGTGGAGATCCCGCAGTTCTACGCCCTGCTCGCGCAGCACGCGCACCGCACCCCGGCCGTCCGGGCGCTGCGCCGCGCCTGGGTGCAGCCCGCGCTCGGCACCCCGTACCTGGCCATCGGCCTCGACCTCTACGACACCGGGCCGCAGTCCGTGGACGCGGTGCGCGCGATGATGCAGCAGGCGATCGCCGCCGTGCCCGACGGGCTGCCGGTCTCCACGGTGGCCCTCTCCGACGAGTACGACCCGGTCGGCATGTGGCTGCGCGCCAACGGGCGCCCCTTCTACGACCGCGAGGCGCACGCCGCCCCGGCGGCCCCGGCGGGCGGGTACGGCTACCCCCCGGCCGCCCCGCGCGCGTACTGATCCGCCTCCTCGGGCCCAAAAACCACTGCACATAAACGCAGTTGGGCGACATGACCGATCTGGTCGGTTAGTGCCCGACTGGTCCGCTCAGACGATCACGACGTCCGCATAACGGAAGTCATCTGACCGCATCACGTTTAGGCAACCATTCACCGTCAGGTCTGGCGGGTGATCGCAAACGCGTTGAAGACTCCCGGCTAACAAGGGCCGGTTGGCCCGTCGCAGATCACCGCACCACCTGATGGAACAAGCCGCCACAGCGGCTGGTACGGGCCGGCCATCCGCCGGCCAGGAGGGGTCAGAGGCACTGTGACCGCACCGCTCGAGACCACCGGATCGGCTGCCGAGGTGCCGCCGGAGGCAGTACTCACGGGGGCCAAGCAGAGCCAGATCGAGGGCCGTTCACTCGGACAGATCGCTTGGACGCGCTTCAAGCGCGACAAACTCGCGGTCGCCGGTGGCGTCGTCGTCGTCCTGCTCGTCCTGCTCGCCGTTCTCTCCAAGCCCATCCAGTGGGCGTTCGGGCTCGACCCGAACGAGTTCCACCAGGAGCTGATCGACCCGGCCCTGCTGGCACCCAAGGGAGCCTGGGGCGGCATGAGTTGGGAGCACCCGCTGGGTGTCGACCCGCAGTACGGGCGCGACATCCTGTCCCGGATCATCGAGGGCTCCTGGGTGTCGCTGCTCGTCGCGGGCGGCGCCACGCTGCTCTCGGTCGTCATCGGCGTGATCATGGGCGTCACGGCCGGCTTCTACGGCGGCTGGGCGGACACCCTGATCAGCCGCGCGATGGACGTCTTCCTGGCGTTCCCGCTGCTGCTCTTCGCCATCTCGATCTCCGCGTCCCTCCAGGACGGGGCGTTCGGACTGACCGGGCTGCCACTGAGGATCAGCGTGCTGATCTTCGTGATCGGCTTCTTCAGCTGGCCGTACATGGGCCGTATCGTCCGGGCCCAGACGCTCAGCCTGCGCGAACGCGAGTTCGTCGAGGCGGCCAAGAGCCTCGGCGCCCGCGGTCCGTTCATCCTGATCCGGGAGCTGCTGCCGAACCTGGTCGCACCGATCCTGGTCTACGCGACGCTCCTGATCCCCACGAACATCCTGTTCGAGGCAGGCCTCAGCTTCCTCGGCGTCGGCATCTCGCCGCCGCAGGCATCGTGGGGCGGAATGCTCTCCACTGCGACCGACCTCTACGAGGCGGACCCGCAGTACATGATCGTGCCGGGCCTGGCGATCTTCATCACGGTCCTGGCGTTCAACCTGCTGGGCGACGGGCTGCGAGACGCCCTCGACCCGCGAGGCAAGTAAGCACGCGGCACCTGCCAGATACGCATCACATCTGCCGCAACCATCCATAGAGGGGGCATTCCTCAGGTGAAGACGAGAAAAGCGACCGTTCTGATCGCTACCGCCGTGGCGCTGACACTGGGGGCCACCGCGTGCAACGACTCCAAGGACAAGGACAGCAGCGGTAAGGGCGGCAAGTCCGTCACCGACGCCGCGCTTTCCCAGATCGTGAACAAGTCCGACAAGAAGGGGGGCACCGCCACCTACGCCATGTCGGACGTGCCGGACTCCCTGGACCCGGGCAACACGTACTACGGCTGGGTGCAGAACTTCTCCCGCCTGTACGGCCGTACGCTCACCACGTTCAAGCCGGCCGCCGGCAAGGACGGCCTGACCGTGGTCCCGGACCTCGCGGAGTCGCTCGGCAAGCCCAGCGCCGACGCGAAGACCTGGACGTACACCCTGCGCAAGGGCCTGAAGTTCGAGGACGGCACGCCGATCACCTCGAAGGACATCAAGTACGCCGTCGAGCGCTCGAACTTCGCCCCCGAGGCGCTGTCCAACGGCCCGACGTACTTCAAGTCCCACCTGGAGGGTGGCGACAAGTACGAGGGTCCGTACAAGAACAAGGACCCGAAGGGCATCGCGTCCATCGAGACGCCGGACGACAACACCATCGTCTTCAAGCTGAAGGACGCCTTCGCGGACTTCGACTACCTGGCGACCTTCTCGCAGACGGCGCCCGTGCCGCGGGCCAAGGACGGGGGCGCGACCTACGTCCAGCACATCGTCTCCTCAGGCCCGTACAAGTTCGAGTCCTACGAGGAGGGCAAGGGCGCGACCCTCGTCCGCAACACGCAGTGGGACCCGAAGACCGACCCGAACCGCCCGGCCCTGCCGGACAAGATCAGCATCCGGTTCAAGGTCAACGCGGTCACGGTCGACAACGACCTCCTCGCCGACAACCTGACCGTCGACGCGGCCGGCACCGGTGTCTCCCCGCAGACCCAGCCCAAGGTGATCACCAACGCCAAGTACAAGTCGCAGACGGACGGTTCGTACGCCGGCGCGACCTCGTACATCGGTCTGAACGTGAACGTCGCCCCGTTCGACAACATCCACTGCCGCAAGGCCGTCCAGTGGGGCATCGACAAGGCGTCGATCCAGGCCGCCGCGGGTGGCGCGCCCAAGGGTGACGTCGCCTCGACGCTGCTGCCGCCGTCGGTCAACGGCTACGCCAAGTTCAACCTGTACGAGACCCCGGGCGACAAGGGCGACGAGGCCAAGGCCAAGGACGAGCTCAAGCAGTGCGGTCAGCCGAACGGCTTCTCGACCAACCTGACGGCCCGCTCCGACCGTCCCTCCGAGATGGCCATGGCCACCGCGGTCCAGGCGTCGCTGAAGAAGCTCAACATCAACGCCGAGATCAAGTCCTTCCCCGCGGGCAAGTACTTCCAGAACTTCGCCGGCAACCCGCAGTACGTGCACGACCACAAGCTCGGCATGCTCATGACCGCGTGGGGTGCCGACTGGCCGACCGGCTTCGGCTTCCTGGACCAGGTCATCAACGGCGCGGCCATCAAGCCGTCCGGTGGCAACAACGTCCAGGAGCTGAACGACCCGGCGATCAACAAGGCGCTGAACGACGCCATCTCCAACACGGACAAGACCGCCCGTGAGAAGGCCTGGGGCGACATCGACAAGATGGTCGCCGAGAACGCCTCCGCCGTTCCGCTGATCTACCGCAAGAACCTGCTGTTCCGCCCGACGTCCGCGACGAACGTCACGGTCACCCAGGCGTACCTCGGTATGTACGACTACCTGCTGATGGGTTCCTCCAAGTAAAGCGGCTGAGCCCCCGAGTTCTTTGAAAGGCAGGTGAAGGCTCCGGTGCCCGCCGGGTCGGGAAGACCCCCGGCCTGGCGGGCACCGGTTGCCGGACAGCTGTGGCTGCGTACATCATCCGACGCGCTTTCGGCGCGGTGGTCCTGCTGCTGATCGTCAGCGCGGTCACCTTCGCGATTTACTTCCTGGTGCCCCGGCTGGCCGGCCAGACGATGGACCAGTTGGCCGCCCAGTACGTGGGCAAGGACGCCAATGCCGGTGCGATTGCCGCGGTGAAGAAGAACCTCGGGTTCGATCAACCGCTCTACACCCAGTACTGGCACTTCATCAAGCAGATCTTCGTCGGCGCGACCTACCAGTTCGGTCCCGACGCCTCGGTCTGCAACGCCCCCTGCTTCGGCTACTCGTTCAAGAACCACGTCGAGGTCTGGCCGCAGCTGACCGACCGCATCCCGGTCACCTTCTCGCTCGCCATCGGTGCGGCCGTCATCTGGCTGACCTCCGGTGTGGCGGTCGGTGTCGTCTCCGCCCTCAAGCGGGGATCGTTCATGGACCGTTTCTTCATGGCCATCGCCCTCGCCGGCGTGTCCCTCCCGATCTTCTTCACCGGGATGCTGGGCCAGGGACTGTTCACCGTCCAATGGCCCATCTGGTCCGGCGTGCACTATGTGCCGTTCATGGACAATCCGGCCGAGTGGGCCTGGAACCTGCTCATCCCCTGGTGCAGCCTCGCCTTCCTCTACTCCGCGCTCTACGCCCGGCTCACCCGGGCCGGAATGCTGGAGACCATGGGCGAGGACTACATCCGCACCGCCCGCGCCAAGGGCCTGCGGGAGCGGACCGTCATCGGCAAGCACGGCCTGCGCGCCGCGCTCACCCCGATCGTCACCATCTTCGGCATGGACTTCGGTCTGCTGATCGGCGGCGCGGTCATCACCGAGCAGGTCTTCTCCTTCCCGGGCCTCGGCTTCTACGCGGTCGACGGCGTCCGGAACAACGACCTCCCGGTCGTCATGGGCGTGACCCTGGTCGCCGCCTTCTTCATCGTTCTCTGCAATCTGCTGGTGGACCTGGTGTACGCCGCGATCGACCCCAGGGTGAGGCTCTCGTGAGCGACCTGAACAAGACCGGCGCGGCCGTCGGCGAGCCGGTGGCCGAGCGCCCCGCCGACGCCGGAGAGGCCTTTCTCTCCGTACGGGACCTGCGCATCCACTTCGACACCGACGACGGCCTGGTCAAGTCCGTCGACGGGGTCAGCTTCGACATCAAGCCCGGCAAGACCCTCGGCATCGTGGGCGAGTCCGGCTCGGGCAAGTCGGTGACCTCGCTCGGCGTGATGGGGCTGCACCGCAGCGCCAACGCCAAGATCGCCGGCGAGGTGTGGCTGGACGGCGAGGAGCTGATCGGCGCCGACCCCGACCACGTACGGCGGCTGCGCGGCCGGAAGATGGCCATGATCTTCCAGGACCCGCTCTCCGCGATGCACCCGTACTACTCGGTCGGCGCGCAGATCGTGGAGGCCTACCGGGTCCACAACCAGGTCTCCAAGAAGGTCGCCCGCACCCGTGCGATCGAGATGCTCGACCGGGTCGGCATCCCCGAGCCGGGCAAGCGCGTGGACTCCTATCCGCACGAGTTCTCCGGCGGTATGCGCCAGCGCGCGATGATCGCGATGGCGCTGGTCAACAACCCCGAGCTGCTGATCGCGGACGAGCCGACCACCGCCCTGGACGTCACCGTCCAGGCGCAGATCCTGGACCTGATCCGCGATCTGCAGAAGGAGTTCGGCTCCGCCGTCATCATGATCACGCACGACCTGGGCGTGGTCGCCGAGATGGCGGACGACCTCCTGGTGATGTACGGCGGCCGGTGCATCGAGCGCGGCCCGGCGGAGAAGGTCTTCTACGAGCCCCAGCACCCGTACACCTGGGGCCTGCTGGGGTCCATGCCGCGCATCGACCGCGAGGAGACCGACCGGCTGATCCCGGTCAAGGGTCAGCCGCCGTCGCTGATCAACGTGCCGTCCGGCTGCGCCTTCAACCCGCGCTGCCCGTACGCGGACCTCCCCAAGGACAACGTCACGCGCACCGTGCGTCCCGAGCTCAAGCAGTGGGACGACGCCGAAGGGCACTACTCGGCCTGCCACATGTCGCAGGAGGAGCGGGCCCGTATCTGGACCGAAGAGATTGCGCCGAAGCTGTGAGCGACAAGAAGCCCCCTACGGGCACTGAGGGCACCGAGAAGGCGATCCCGGAGCAGTCGGTCGCGTCGCCCGAGCCGCTTCTCAAGGTGGAGGGGCTCGTCAAGCACTTCCCCATCAAGAAGGGCCTGTTCGGGCGGCAGACCGGCGCGGTCAAGGCGGTCGACGGCATCTCCTTCGACGTCCGGGCCGGTGAGACCCTCGGCGTGGTGGGCGAGTCGGGCTGCGGCAAGTCGACGATGGGCCGCCTGATCACCCGGCTGCTCGAACCGACGGGCGGCAAGGTCGAGTTCGAGGGCCACGACATCACGCACATGTCGGCCGGGCGGATGCGTCCGCTCCGCCGCGACATGCAGATGATCTTCCAGGACCCGTACGGCTCGCTCAACCCGCGCCACACCATCGGCGGGATCGTCTCCACCCCCTTCCGGCTCCAGGGCGTCACGCCCGAGGGCGGGGTGAAGAAGGAGGTCCAGCGGCTGATGGCGCTCGTGGGCCTCAACCCCGAGCACTACAACCGCTATCCGCACGAGTTCTCCGGCGGCCAGCGCCAGCGCATCGGCATCGCCCGCGCGCTCGCGCTCAACCCGAAGCTGGTCGTGGCGGACGAGCCGGTCTCCGCGCTCGACGTGTCGATCCAGGCGCAGGTGGTCAACCTCCTCGACGATCTCCAGAGCGAGCTGGGCCTCACGTACGTGATCATCGCCCACGACCTGTCGGTGATCCGGCACGTCTCGGACCGGATCGCGGTGATGTACCTCGGCAAGATCGTGGAGCTCGCCGACCGCAAGTCGCTGTACTCGTCGCCCATGCACCCGTACACCAAGGCGCTGCTTTCGGCCGTGCCGGTGCCGGACCCCAAGCGCAAGGGCGCCAAGAGCGAGCGGATCCTGCTCAAGGGCGATGTTCCCTCGCCCATCTCGCCGCCGAGCGGCTGCCGCTTCCACACCCGGTGCTGGAAGGCGACGGAGATCTGCAAGACGCAGGAGCCGCCGCTGATCGCCCTGAAGACCGGCCACCAGGTGGCCTGCCACCACCCGGAGAACGCGCCGGACCAGGTCCCGGGCGAGGCGGTGCTGCCGGAGGCGCGGGAGGTCGTGTCGATCGCGACGCCGGCCGCGGCGGAGCCGGTGGCGGACGCGGCGGCGGAGCCGGTGGCTGAGGCTGAGGCTGAGGTGGCTGAGGTCGGGGCTTCTGCGGCTGAGGCTTCTGAGGCCGAGGCGAGCACCGAAGCGGCCGAGCCCGAAGCGGCTGAGGCCGAAGAAGCTGAGCCTGAAGCGGCAGAGGCTGGGGCTGGGGCTGAGGCGCCCAAGGCCGCGGCGAAGCCCGAGGCGCCCAAGGCCGCGGCGAAGCCCGAGGCATCCGGACCGGACTCCACGGTTCAGGAGTCAACCGGCAAGTAACGCATGACGGTTCGGCAAAGTCATGTTCACGCCGAAACGGGAGAGTGCAGAGTCTGCGTGTCCGTACGCACGGAAACGCGTTCGAAGGGCAGACTCATGGCACTCTCCCGTTCGGCACGCCGTACCTCACGGCTGCTCGCCCTCGCCACCGCGGCGGCCTCGGCTTTCACCATCGCCGCCGCACCCGGCGGCGGCTCGCCCGGCGCCGCCGGAATCGGCGACCCCTACTTCCCCGACCTCGGCAACGGCGGCTTCGACGCCCTCCACTACGACCTCGGGGTCTCCTACCATCCGGACTCGGGGCGGCTCGACGGGCGTACGACGATCACCGCCCGCGCCACCCAGACCCTCACCAGCTTCGACCTCGACCTCCAGAAGCTCACCGTGGACGCGATACGGGTGAACGGCAGACCTGCCGACTTCACCCGCAACGGTGACGAGATCGTGGTGACGCCCCGTCACAAGCTGCGCAAGGGGCAGGAGTTCGAGGTCACCGTCGTCTACGGCGGGGTGCCGGTCGCGCTCAACGGCCCGATCGTCTTCGGCTCCGACTACGGCTGGATGAAGACCAAGGACGGCGTCTTCGTGGCCTGCGAGCCGAACGCCGCCTCCACCTGGTTCCCCTCCAGCGACCACCCCGCCGACAAGGCCACCTACGACATCCGCATCGACGCTCCCAAGGGCCTGACCGGCGTCTCCAACGGCCGCCTGGTCTCCTCCTACGACCGCGGCGACCGCTCGTACTCCCACTGGCGCGAGACCAGGCCGATGGCGACGTACCTGGCCACCGCGACCATCGGCAAGTTCGACGTGAAGACCGGGAAGACCCCGGCCGGGACGCCGATCTACGTGGCCATCGACCCGGTGCTCAAGGGGCAGAACCAGGTCGACGTGTACGCGGTCACCGCCGAGGCGACCGACTACTGGTCGCAGGTCTTCGGCCCGTACCCGTTCGAGGAGACGGGCGCGATCGTCGACGACATGCCGCAGGCGGGCTTCTCGCTCGAAGTGCAGTCCAAGCCCGCGTACTCGGCGGTGCGCAACGAGACCACGATCGTCCACGAGCTCGCCCACCAGTGGTTCGGCGACTCGGTCTCGGTGGCGCAATGGAAGGACATCTGGCTCAACGAGGGCTTCGCGAGCTACGCGCAGTGGCTGTGGGAGGAGCACAAGGGGCGGGGCACCGCGCACGACCTGGCCCGCGCCTTCTACAACCGGGTCCCGGCCACGGACCCGTTCTGGCAGCGGGAGGTCGCGGACCCGCAGCGCGACACGATGTTCGACGGGGCCGTCTACCGGCGCGGTGCGCTCACCCTCCAGGCGCTGCGCGAGCGCATCGGTGACGGCGCGTTCTTCAAGCTGCTGCCCGCGTGGACCAAGCTGCACCGGTACGGCAACGCGAACACGGCCGAGTTCATCAAGCTGGCCGAGAAGATCTCGGGTCAGCAGCTGGACGACCTCTTCCAGACGTGGATCTACACGACGGGCAAGCCGGCCTGGTAGGCAGGAGAGCGGGAGCACCCGGCACGTTCGAGCGGGGAACACGTATCGGGGTAAGAATGTCGGGTGCTCCATGAACTGTTCACCCCCTCCGTCCAGCATGCGCTCGACCTCGTCGGAATCTTCGTCTTCGCGATCTCCGGCGCGCTGCTCGCCGTACGCAAGAACTTCGACGTGTTCGGCATCGCGGTCCTGGCCGAGGTCACCGCGCTGGGCGGAGGGCTGTTCCGGGATCTGATCATCGGCGCGGTGCCGCCCGCCGCGTTCAGTGATCTCGGCTACTTCATCACGCCGCTGCTCGCCACCGTGCTGGTCTTCTTCCTCCACCCGCAGGTCGAGCGGACCCAGAACGCGGTCAACGTCTTCGATGCGGCGGGCCTCGGCCTGTTCTGCGTCACGGGCACGACGAAGGCGTACGACTACGGGCTCGGCCTCACCTCGTCCGCGACCCTCGGCCTCGCCACGGCGGTCGGCGGCGGCGTCCTGCGCGACGTCCTCGCCAACGAGGTCCCGTCCCTGCTGCGCTGGGACCGCGACCTGTACGCCGTCCCGGCCATCGTGGGCGCCACGATCGTGGCCCTCTGCATCCGCTTCGACACCCTGAACGCGGCGACGAGCGGCGTCGCGATCCTCACCGCGTTCCTCCTGCGCCTGGCGGCCCTCCACTACCACTGGCGCGCCCCGAGGGCATGGAACCGCAGGAGCGCGACGCCGGAGGAGGGGTAGAGCCGGGGGGAGGGGTGGACGCCGGAGCAGGGTGGGGAGAAGCAAAAAAAGCTACCGCTCAGTAACGTGCGGGTGTACCTTTGCCGCATGGCACAGGCAACGATCGGGGACAGCGAGTTCGACCGGGACACCGCCGTCACCCCGCGCGAAGACGAAGACGGCGTCTACGACGCCCACCTCTCGGCAGGGTGGACGATCATCCACGCCGTGAACGGCGGATACCTCCTCGCCCTCCTCGGCCGCACCCTCGGCCGCGCTCTCCCGCACGCCGATCCCTTCAGCGTGACGGCCCACTACCTCACGCCCTCGGCCCCCGGCCCGGCCGTCGTCCGCACCCAGCGCGTCCGCACCGGCCGTACGCTCTCCACCGGCCAGGCCTCGCTCTTCCAGTACGACGAGAGCGGCGCCGAGGTCGAGCGCATCCGCGTCCTCGCCTCCTACGGCGACCTGGACGCGCTCCCGGACGACGTACGCACCACCGCCAAGCCGCCCGCGATTCCCCCGATGGAGCACTGTCTCGGCCCGGCCGACGGCCCCGCCCCGATCCCGGGCAGCTCGGCCATCACCGACCGGCTGATGCTGAAGCTCGACCCGACCACCCTCGGCTGGGCGGTCGGCGCCCCCTCCGGCAAGGGCGAGATGCGCGGCTGGTTCGGCCTGGCCGACGGCCGCGACGCCGACCCGTACTCGCTGCTCCTGGCCGTCGACGCGCTCCCGCCCACCGCGTTCGAGATGGGTCTGACCGGCTGGACCCCCACCGTCGAGCTCACCGTGCACATCCGCTGCCGCCCGGCGCCCGGCCCGCTGCGGGTCTCCATCACCACCCGCAACCTGGCCGGCGGCTTCCTGGAGGAGGACGCCGAGGTCTGGGACAGCGCCGACCGTCTGGTCGCCCAGTCCCGCCAGCTCGCCCGCGCCCTGCGCACGCCGTAGCCCTCGCGGTCAGCTGACGGTGGTCGGTGGTCAGCTGACGGTGGTCGGTGGTCGGTGGTCGGTGGTCGGTGGTCGGCTGTCAGCTGTCAGCTGTCAGCTGTCAGCTGTCAGCTGTCAGCCGTCAGCCGTCAGCCGTCAGCCGTCAGCCGTCAGCCGTCAGCCGTCAGCCGTCAGCCGTCAGCCGTCAGCCGTCAGCCGTTACCCCGTAGCCCTTACGTGTACCCATCCGACGGGCCGCCGCCCTCAGTCCAGCCAGTGGCGGCGGCCCAGCGTGACCAGCCTCAACTGCCGCCGGGCCGTGGCCAGTACGGCCTCCTCGGCCTGACGTGCGGCCGCTTCGTCGCCCTCCGCGCCCGCGCCCGCCTCCAGGATCGCCGAGGCCGTCATCACCATGTGGTCGACGTAGACCCCGGCCAGCATCCGCAGATCCGCCGCGCTCCAGCCCCGCGACTCGGGGTCCGCGCCCAGCGCCTCGGCCACCTCGTCGGCGAACCGCCGCAGCTGGACGCCTATCGCCTCGCGCACCGGGGCCACCCCGCCGTGCCGCTCCCGGGCGATGAAGCGGACGTGCGCCGGGTGCGCCCGTACATGAGAGGCGAGCAGATCGACCGCCCGGTCGATGCGCTCCTCGCTCCCGCCGGTCGTCACGATCGCCGCCCGGATCGTCTCGTGCAGACTCCCGAGCGCCCCCTCGACCAGCGCCACCCCGAGGTCGGCGGTGTCCTTGAAGTGCCGGTAGAACGCGGCGGGGGCGACCCCCACGGCCCGGGTGACCTCGCGAAGCCCCAGGCTGCTGAGGCTCTGGTGCTCCAGCAGCCCGAGTGCCGCGTCCAGGAGGGCCTGACGCGTCTTCTGCTTCTGGGCCTGCCGGATCCCGAGAGTGTGGCTCATGCCACTCAGTAAACAACCGTTCGCTGATTTTGGGAAGGCTAGACTGGGTAGTCAGTGAACAGTCGTACTCCGAAAGCGACTGATCCGATATCGACCAGAAAGGCACGTCATGCTTTTCCTCGTCGCAGCCCTCCTCCTGCTGGGGGTCGTGCTGGGCTCAGCGGCGCACCTTCCGCTCCCGGTCACCCTCGCCGTCGCCGGCGCCATCGGGCTCTGGCTGATCGTCTTCGCCGTACGTGAACGCGTCTCTTCGCACCGGAGGGCCTGACCATGGAACTCGTCCTGAACCGCCGCCGTGTCCGTGACAAGGACGCCGACGGCATGGCCGTCGCCGCCTTCGTCCTCGGTCTGCTCGGCCTGCTGGTCATGAACATCGTGCTCGGCCCAATGGCCATCGTCCTCGCCGGACTGGCCCTGCGGTACCGCACCACCCGGCGCGGCCGCGCCTGGCTCGGACTCGCCCTCGGCGTCGCCGATCTCGCGGTGCTCGCAGGCCTGGTGATGGCCGACGGAACCGTCTCCTGGGGGCTCGGCGCCTGAGCGCCGCCCGCCGGGAGACCCCCTTGCGGGGGGCTCGGCGCCCGAGGCCGGACCGGGTGGCTCGTAGAATCGGGCCCACCATGGCTTACCTCGACCACGCCGCGACCACCCCGATGCTCCCGGAGGCGGTCCAGGCGATGACCGCCCAGCTCACCGCCACCGGCAACGCGTCCTCGCTGCACGCCGCCGGCCGCCGGGCCCGCCGTACCGCCGAGGAGGCCCGCGAGGAGCTCGCCGAGGCACTCGGCGCGCGGCCCAGTGAGGTCGTCTTCACGGCCGGCGGCACCGAGGCCGACAACCTCGCCGTCAAGGGCCTGTACTGGGCCCGCCGCGACGCCGACCCACGCCGGACCCGGGTCCTGGCCAGCCCCGTCGAGCACCACGCGGTGCTCGACGCGGTGCACTGGCTCGCCGAGCACGAGGGCGCGACCGTCGAGTACCTGCCCGTCGACCGGTACGGCCGGGTGCACCCGGACACCCTGCGCGAGGCGATCGCGCGCGACCCCTCCGACGTGGCCCTGGCCACCGTCATGTGGGCCAACAACGAGATCGGCACGGTCCTGCCGGTGGCCGAACTCGCCGCCGTGGCGCGGGAGTTCGACGTCCCGCTGCACGCCGACGCGGTCCAGGCCGTGGGTCAGCTCGACGTCGACTTCGCCGCGTCCGGCCTGGCCGCGATGACGGTCTCGGGCCACAAGATCGGCGGCCCGTACGGCATCGGGGCGCTGCTGCTCGGCCGTGAGTACACCCCCGTGCCCGTGCTGCACGGCGGCGGCCAGGAGCGCCACGTCCGCTCCGGCACGCTGGACGTCCCGGCGATCGCCGCCTTCGCGGTGGCGGGCCGGCTGGCCGCCGAGCGCCGCGCCGACTTCGCCCGCGAGGTCGGAGGCCTGCGCGACCAGCTGGTCGACGCGGTCCGCAAGGCGGTCCCGGAGGCGATCCTCGGCGGCGACCCGGCCCCGGGCGGCCGCCTCCCGGCGAACGCGCACTTCACCTTCCCCGGCTGCGAGGGCGACTCGCTGCTGCTGCTCCTGGACGCCCAGGGCATCGAGTGCTCCACCGGCTCCGCCTGCACGGCGGGCGTGGCCCAGCCCAGCCATGTCCTGCTCGCCACCGGCACCCCGCCCGACCTGGCTCGCGGCACCCTCCGCTTCTCCCTCGGCCACACCTCCACGCAAGCCGACGTCCAGGCGGTCGCCACGGCCATCGGCCCGGCCGTGGAGCGCGCGAGGACAGCCGGGCTGAGCTGACCCCGGCGGGGTGCGGCGCGGCCCGCACCCCGCGCCGGGGATACTCGCGAGCTGTCCGCCCCTCACGCCACGTACCCTTATGGGTGCTATGACGAAGACACCCCCGCGCCCCCTCCGCGTGCTCGCCGCCATGTCCGGCGGCGTCGACTCGGCCGTCGCCGCCGCCCGCGCCGCCGAGGCGGGCCACGACGTCACCGGCGTCCACCTCGCCCTGTCCGCGAACCCGCAGTCCTTCCGCACCGGCGCCCGTGGCTGCTGCACCATCGAGGACTCCCGCGACGCCCGCCGCGCAGCCGATGTCATCGGCATTCCCTTCTATGTCTGGGACCTCGCGGAACGCTTCCGCGAGGACGTCGTCGAGGACTTCGTCGCCGAGTACGAGGCGGGCCGCACCCCCAACCCGTGCCTGCGCTGCAACGAGAAGATCAAGTTCGCCGCGCTGCTCGACAAGGCCCTCGCCCTCGGCTTCGACGCCGTCTGCACCGGCCACTACGCCACGGTCGTCCTCAACGAGGACGGCGGCCGCGAGCTGCACCGCGCCAGCGACATGGCCAAGGACCAGTCGTACGTGCTCGGTGTCCTCGACGAGAAGCAGCTCGCGCACGCGATGTTCCCGCTCGGTGACACCCTCACCACCAAGGACGAGATCCGCGCCGAGGCCGAGCGCCGTGGTCTGGCCGTCGCCAAGAAGCCGGACAGCCACGACATCTGCTTCATCGCCGACGGCGACACCCAGGGCTTCCTGGCCAAGCGCCTGGGCAAGGCCGAGGGCGACATCGTCGACGAGTCCGGCACGAAGGTCGGCAGCCACGAGGGCGCGTACGGCTTCACCATCGGTCAGCGCAAGGGTCTGCGCATCGGCCACCCGGCCGCCGACGGCAAGCCCCGCTACGTCCTGGACATCTCCCCGGTGAACAACACGGTCACCGTCGGTCCCGTCGAGGCCCTGGACGTCACCGGGCTGACCGCGATCAAGCCCCGCTGGTGCGGCGACGCCCCGGCCGGCCCCGGCACGTACACCGCCCAGCTGCGTGCCCACGGCGGCGAGACGACGGTGACGGCGGAGCCGGTGGGCGACGAACTGGTGGTGAGCTTCGCCGAGCCGGTGCGCGGCGTCGCACCGGGCCAGGCGATCGTGCTCTACGACGGCACGCGGGTGGTGGGCTCGGCGACGATCGCGACCACCACACGCCGTACCGAGGCGCTGCTCGGCTGATCAACAGGGCTGGCACCGCCAGCAAGGACGCCATAGGCTACGCAGTGCGGAGTGTCCGCAACGTGCTGTGTACGGCGGGGGTCGCTTCCCCGTCCTGTCGGGAGGTCGATGGTGCTGCTGCGTTTTCGGGTGGCCAATCACCGCTCGATCCGTGACGAGTGTGAACTGTCGCTCATCGCCGCAGAGGCCGCTGACGGCCCGGCCCGCGATGTCGGCGTGCGGTACCAGGACAAGTCGCTATGGGCGATGCCCGTCGTGGGAGTGTTCGGCGCCAACGCCTCGGGGAAGACCAACCTGCTCAGCGCGTTGCGCGACATGCGCTCAGCGGTGCGTTCTTCCTTCGCGGACTGGGCGAAGAACCCGGAAGTGCCACGGCAGCCGTTCAAGCTGGATCCGGCCTGCGCGGAGGAGACGAGCCTCTTCGAGGTGGAGCTCACGTTGGGGCGCAGTCCCGTCCGTTACACCTACGGCTTCGAGCTATCCAACGAGCGGGTGGAAGCCGAGTGGCTGCATGCCTACCCGAACGGAGAGCGCGAGATCTGGTTCGACCGGGAGGCTGACCGGCCCGATGAGGAAGGCGGCGAGTACGTCTTCGAGGGCAAGGGTTTCACCGGGCGGCGTGACCAACTGGTCGAGGTCACAAGGCCCAATGCCTTGTTCCTGTCCACCGGTGCCACTCTCAATGATCCTCAACTCTCAGCGCTGCACCGGTGGTTCCTGGACAACCTGTGGCTGGTGACACCGGGTGCGGACATCGGGGCCAGGACTACCTGGACTCAGGAACTCCTCGCCAAGCCCACACCCAAGAGCGACTATCGGGAACGCATCGTCGAGCTGCTGGCCCTTGCCGATCTGGGCCTCACCGGCATCGACATCCACCCCGAGACGGGTGACATCCGACTGCGCCACCGAGCTGCTGACGGCGGCGAGGTACACCTGGACTTCCTGAGTGAGGAGTCGTTCGGCACGCATGCCTGGTTCGCCTTCCTGGGACCGATGCTCACCGTGCTCGACAAGGGTGCGACGCTGCTCGTGGACGAGCTGGACTCCAGCCTCCACCCGACACTCGCGGCAGAGGTCGTGCGCCTGTTCCAGGACCCGCGATCCAACCCGCGCAACGCCCAACTGATCTTCACCACGCATGACGCCACACTGCTCGGCAGCGCGGTCCTGGACCGGCCGCTCGGTCACGATCAGGTGTGGATCGCGGCGAAGAACAAGTTCGGGGCGAGTGAGCTCTACCCCCTCCTCGCAGCGCACCCGGGTGAAGGGGAAGACCTGGAGCGTGGCTATCTGCGCGGCCGCTTCGGAGGCGTGCCGCGCGTCTCCGCAGGCGAGATCGCCCGCGCGGTGTCCTGGCAGGAGGCGAAGGCGACAGCGTGAACGAGCGGGGCGGGCAGCAGCAGAACCAGGGGTTGAGCAAGGCCGAGAAGCGCAGACTGCGCAGGAGCCAGAAGGGCGAGCAGCGCCCGCCGGCGCCGCCGAGGCTGCCGCCCCGGGAGGAGTCGAAGGAGCAGCGGGTCCTTTACGTCGGTTGTGAGGGCGAAGTCACAGAGCCCCACTACCTCGACTATCTCAACAAACAGTTCGGCGAGGGGGACGGCATACGGCGGCCTTTTCGTATCCAGGCGGTCTCCGCCGCAAACGGTCTGATCCCGTCCCATGTCGTAGCCGCTGTCCGTGCGGCTGCGAAGGAGTACGAAGCGTGGGCCCTCTTCGACAGAGACGACCACCACGAGATTCCCCAGGCACTCAAGGAAGCCGCCGAGTCCAACATCGAGGTCTGCTTCTCGCACCCGTCCTTCGAGCTGTGGTTGCTCCTGCACTTCCAGCCGTTCAGCGGGGCGCGGAGCGGCAAGAACGATGACGTTCTCAAGAAGCTGCGTGCCGCCCACAAGGACTTCAAGAACTTCGACGTACGGAACGACAAGAGCATTCAGGGAAACCGGCGAGCGGCGCTGAACGGCAAGGAGGCGGAGGCAGCCAAGCGCGCCAAGAGCCTCGTCAAGCAGTGCGAGCACGGTTTGTGCAATGCCCGCCCCGACAACGTCGGGATTACACCCGTCGAGCGGGACGCGGCGCCCGAATCGACCATGAAATGGGCCGCGCGTTCCGGTCACGCCGCAACCTGTGAGGTGCTGGACCGTGATCCGTCCACCGATGTGTGGCGGCTACTGGAAAGCCTGGGCATCGTCACGAGCAGCGGCTGATCCGGCCTTGTCCGAATGGCCCGCCCTGCCCGGTTACCGCCAGGACCCGTGTGGCGTCTACCCTGCCGTAGCAATCCTCCTCACTGTCGTACGAAGGACCAGCCCGTGGCCAGAATCACCCTGCCCGAGCTCGAACGGCATCTCTTCTCGGCCGCGGACATTCTTCGCGGCCGGATGGACGCCTCCGAATACCGCGACTACATCTTTGGGATGCTCTTCCTGAAGCGCGCGTCGGACGAGTTCCAGCCCGAGTGGGAGCGGGTGTACGCGCAGGTTCTGGAGAGCACGGGCGACAAGGCGAAGGCCCGCCTCCAGGCCGACGACCCCGACCGGTACACGCGGGTGTTCTACGTCCCGCCGCGCGCCCGCTGGTGGAACGGCCCGCACCCCGACCCCGAGGCACCTGACAGCCCCGCCCCAGGAATCCAGAAGCTGACCAGCAAGGTCGGCCAGGGCCTGGACCAGGCGCTCGTTGCTCTCCAGCAGGGCAACGACCGGCTCACCGGGGTCGCCTCCCACATCACCTTCAACGAGACCGTCGGCACGAAGTCCCGTTTCACCGACGCCGAACTCCGGTCCCTCATCCGCCACTTCAGCCTCTACCGGCTGCGCAACGAGGACTTCGAGTTCCCGGACATGCTGGGTGCGGCGTACGAGTACCTGCTCGGACGGTTCGCGGACTCGGCCGGGCAGAAGGGCGGTGAGTTCTACACGCCGCGCGCGGTGGTCCGGATGATGGTCCGCCTCGTCGACCCGCAGCCGATGCAGTCCGTGTACGACCCGTGCGCCGGCTCCGGCGGCATGCTGATCGCGGCGCGCGAGTACGTCGAGGAGCATGGCGGCAATCCGGACGAGCTGTCCGTCAACGGTCAGGACAAGAACGGCCCGTCCTGGTCCATGGCCAGCATGAACATGGTGCTGCACGGCATCCGGGAGTTCGACCTCCAGCACGGCGACACGCTCACCGAGCCGCTGCACCTCGACCCGGCGAGCAACCGGCTGAGGACGTTCTCCAAGGTTCTCTCCAACCCGCCGTTCTCGCTGAACTACGACGCGGCGGAGGTCCTCGCGGCGGACCAGCGGCACGGCACCCGCATGAAGGTGTGGGCCCCCGAGAGCGGCAAGAAGGCCGACCTCATGTTCGTCCAGCACATGCTGGCCGTACTGGAGCAGCGGGGCATCGCCGCGATCGTTATGCCGCACGGCGTGCTCTTCCGGGGCGGCAAGGAACGCGACATCCGCGAGCGCCTGCTGAACGACGACTGCATCGAAGCGGTCATCGGCCTCGGCCCCAACCTCTTCTACGGCACCGGCATCCCGGCGTGCGTCCTGGTGCTCCGGCGCCCTCACCAGAAGGTGGGGGACCGGGCGAAGAACGTGCTCTTCATCAACGCGGATCGCGATTTCGTCGTGGGCCGCAACCAGAACGAACTCGGCCCCGAGCACGTGGAGAAGATCGTCACGGTCTTCCAGGAATGGCGCCAGGTCCCGGGTTACTCACGCGCAGTCCCGGTAGAGGATTTGCTCGCCGCCGAGTCCAACCTCAACATCCGCCGCTGGGTGGACAATTCACCGCGGACCGAGCCCCAGGACGTACGGGCGCACCTGTACGGCGGCGTACCGAAGTCCGAAGTGGCGGCGAAGGCCGACCTGTTCCGTGCGTACGGAGTGGACGCGTCGGCGCTCTTCACCCAGCGGGACGGCGCCCCGGACTACTACGACTTCCTTGGGGAGGGCCCGGAGGCGACGGCGGAACGCATCCCGGCTCTGGCCGCAGCCAAAGAGGCGAAGCTGCGGAAGGCCTACGAGGGGTGGTGGACCGCACACAGCCCGCTCTTCGCACGTCTCGCGGAGGACCAGCAGCTGATGAAGCTGCGCAGCGGGCTGCTCGACGGTTTCACGCAGACGATCGGTGGGGTCGGTGTACTGGACGAGTACACGACGGCCGGGATCATCGCGGATTGGTGGACCGAGAACCGTTACGACATGAAGGCCCTGGCGGCCGGTGGCTTCGAGCGGGTGATGGACGGCTGGGTGGACTCGGTCGAGGCGATCGTCGACCCCGTGGAGCCGGCCGGGGAATCCGAAAACGCCAAAAAGACCGCGGTCTCGGCCGCCGACCGCCGCCGGGCGATGGACCACCCGGTGGTACGTGCGCTGATCCCCGAGTTCCTGGAGGCAGTGGCGGCGGCGGACGCGGTGGTCGCGGACGCGGACGCGGCGGCGAAGACGGCCCAGGAGAAGCTGGCAGAGGCGAAGCCGACGCCGGTCGCGGACGCCGACGAGGACGACGCCGAGCCCGAGGACTTGGAGGAGCCGATTGCGGAGCCGGTGTCCCCCGAGGCCATCGCGGCGCTGGAGAAGTCCCTGGCCGTCTGCAAGAAGGCACTGACGGCGGCGAAGAAGAAGCGAAAGGTTCTGGACGACCGCTTCCTGCCGGATCTGCGCGCGGCGGCGGAGGTCACGAAGGCGACCCCTGACGGCCCCGAGGCCGTGGTCCTGACGGTCCTGGACGGCGACCTGTCGCGCCGCCTGGAGGGCGCGGTGGCAGCGGGGCGGCGGGAGGTTGTGGCGTCGTTCCGGCGGTGGGCCGAGAAGTACGGGGTGTCGTTGGCTGTGCTGGAGGAGGAGAGCACGGGGGCTGCGGGGGAGCTGGGGGCTTGGGTGAAGGAGCTTGGCTATGCCTGAGATGAGCAGTACGGGTAGGGCCGTTAAGCGCACGCCCCTCGCCAAGTATCTGAGCGGCATCGAGACAGGAAAGAGTCCTGCTGCGGAGAACACCCCGGCCGGTGAGGGCGAATGGGGTGTGCTCAAGGTGAGCGCAGTCCAAGCGGGACGCTTCGAACCGGTCGAAAACAAAGTCGTCCGCGAGGCGGCGCACATCCGTCCAGAGTTCGAGGTGCGCCAAGGCAACCTGCTGATGACGCGGGCCAACACTGAAGCTCTGGTGGGGTTGGCGTGTGTCGTGGCGTCCCCGACCATGCGGCTCATGCTGAGTGACAAGACACTTCGGCTTGTGGTCGATGAGAAGCTGGCTGACCCTTCGTTTGTCGCGCTCAGCTTGTTGCAGCCCGAAACTCGCAGCCAGATTAGGGGACTTGCGACCGGTACGAGTGCTGGCATGAAGAACATCAGTCAGGCGCAGATTCGCAGGCTTGAGGTGCCGGATCTTTCGCTGGCCGAGCAGCGCCAAATCGTCGCCGCGCATGCCGCCTTCGAGCGGCGGATCGGTGCGCTGGAGCGTGTCCATAGCAAGCTGTTGGCAGTGGAAAAGGCTGTCGTCGCCTCGGCAATGGCACGGGCGCCTCGAAAGGTTCCGCTGGGCTCTTGGCTCGAACGCATCGAGACCGGCAAGAGCCCGCTGGCAGAGGACACCCCAGCGGGAGACGGGGAGTGGGGAGTCCTCAAGGTGAGTGCGGTGCAGGCTGGTTGGTTCAACGCGGCCGAGAACAAGGTCATTCGTGACGCCAGTGCCATTCATCCTGAGTACGAAGTGAACTCTGGCGATTTGCTCATGACGCGGGCCAACACGGAAGCGCTGGTGGGGCTGACCTGCATGGCGCAGACACCACCGCCGCGTCTCATGCTGAGTGACAAGACGCTGAGGCTGGTGGTCGATCCCGCAGCTGCGGATGCCAGATTCGTTGAGTTGGCTCTGCTGAGCCCGTCGGTTCGTAGCCAGGTGCGGGCTCGCGCCACGGGGACCAGTGGCAGCATGAAGAACATCAGCCAGGCTGCTGTACGGGGGTTGCTTCTTCCAGACATTGCTGCGGCGCAGCAGCGCGACCTCGTGGAACTGGTACTTGCTACCCGGCAGCGCTCAGATGTCATGAAGCGCCAAATCGCCAAGCTCCGCACCATCCAACAGGGCGTAGTGGAAGACTTGTTGAGCGGCAAGGTACGCGTACCGGCGGAATGACCGGGCGCGGCTCGGCGTCCTGGTGATGGGGCGATGAGCCGCCGTCAGCGTGCCGGAGGTTCGAAGGTGTGGGCCTTCGCGGCCTGCACGAGTGCGCTCCAGATAGCCCGGCTCGTCGTCAGTACGGGCCCTTGTTGCTTGCTGTCGCGGATCGACACGCTGTCCCCAACCGTCGCGACCTCGACGCAGCTGTTGCCGCTGGCCTCTGAGTAGGACGACTTGAGCCACTTCAGCTCGGGCAAGGGAATCCCTCTTACATTTCACTGGCGATGGTGGAGATGAAGTCTCTCGACTCCTTCGGATTGAACGCCAACTGTTCGATTACGTCCAGTCTCCGGCTAAAGTTGACCAGTTGGGTGGGCGAGAACAGGAAGGCGGCGCCGGTCGGAGTGTCCAGCAGGACAGTGTCCAACGGGGGTGTAGGCCCTTCCGCGTAGAGGACCGAGTCCCCAGCCATAGGGAATCCACCTGCCGTGAAAGGGAGGGCGAGCACCGTGATGCTGCTGTGCTCGCTGATGTCCAGCAGATGGTTGAGCTGAGCTTTGGCGACGGTCCGCCCGCCAACCTGCATACGCAGGGCGGCTTCATGGACGACAGCGTGATACGGCGTGGGGGCTTCCCCCGTGATCACTTCCTTGCGCGCGGTCCGGTGGGCAACGCGCAACTCCAGCTCAAGCCGGGGCAGTGCGGGGATGAACAGGTCGAACAGGGCCCGAGCGTGGTCCTCGGTCTGGAAAGGGCCGGGGATGTGAGCGGTCTGCACCGTGCGCAGGCTCTTGGCGTCGTGCTCAAGCTCGGAGGCGTCGAGAAAATCCGGCGGAATCTTGCCTCGGTACTCCTCCCACCAACCTGACTTGCGGCCGCCAGTCATGTCGGCCAACGCATTGACCAGCGCCGGATCATCGCACTCGTAGATGGTGGCCAGCCGCCGCAGCCGCTCCTCGCTGATGCCGAAGCGCCCGGATTCGATGTTGGAGATCATCGTCCGATCCGAGCCCAGCAACTCGGCGGCCGTGGGGGCTGACATCCCCGCCGCTTCGCGAAGTCGCCGCAGCTCCGCGCCGAAGCGGCGCTGTCGGATCGTGGGGCCTTGCCGTGGTGCCATGCGTCCTCCCCCTGCTCGCGCACAGTCTGCCCATACGAGTCCATGCGGTCTACCCGAACGGGCAAGGAAACTCGTTTTAGTGAAGTAGGTAGCACGCGTTGTAATCGATGCCCTAGCGTGTGACCCGAGCCACTCGCCCCCGCCCCACGGAAGCGCACCGCCCGCCCAGCGCGGGGCGGCAATGCCACCGCCCGGCCCGGCGCCGCGTGGCCGACGTCCGCGTACAACACGTCACGCACGCACCCCAGGAGGTGCCACGTGAGCCAGAATCCGACTCCGTACATCAACCACACCGGTCAAGACGACCACCCCGCCCCCCTCCCCTTCACCTCCCCCTGGCAGTACGAACTCCGCATCCCCTGCGATCCGCGCGGCCCCCGCATCGCCCGCGTGACCCTGTGTGCCGTACTCCAGGCCCACGGGCTTGCCCAACTCGCCGACGGGGCAGAGCTGTTGGCGTCGGAGCTGGCCACCAACTCCGTACGGCACACCAAAGGGCCCGCCGCGATGCGGCTCCAGTGGCTGCACCCGGTGCTCCGGCTGAGCGTCTGGGACCTGGGGCCCGACCTGCCGGACATGAAGAGACTGGATGCGAAGAGGCCGGGCGGCGAACCAGAGCCGGACGGCGACAGCGACGGCGGGCGCGGGCTCGTGCTCCTCGACCTCGTCGCCGACCGGTGGGGCGGCTGCGCCATAGTCGACGGTCCGGCCCGGCCCGGCGGCAAGACCATGTGGTTCGAGCTGGCCCACCGCACCTGACCGCCCAGTCACCCCGTTCCCGCCCGCAGGTAGAGTTCCCTTTACCCCTTTTTCGAGCGGGGCGGAACGTACGGTGTCGGGCGGGCGGGGAGACCAGCGATGGGTCAGCCGGAGTACGAGAAGACCGAGAAGCCGCTGACCAGGCAGCTCGTCGCGATGGGGTGGGAACATCTCCAGGGCGGGCCGCCGGGTGAGCCGGCGACTGATGCGAGAGCCTCCGGCCGGGCGGGATTTGATCAAGTCCTCTACGCCGACCGGTTCCGGACCGCCGTGGCCCGGATCAACCCGGGAGCGGACGGTGCGCCTTGGCTGTCGGGAGCTCAGCTCGACCACATCCTCAACCTCGTACGGGGGACCGCCCCCGGCCAGGGGCCGGTTGGGCGTGGCATCGCGGGGAACCTGGAAGTCACCCAGCTGCTTCGCGAGGGCGTCAATGCCCGTACGCTCCCGGGCTGGCGCAAGGGCGACCCCGAGCACGTGCAGCTCGTTGACTGGGAAGGGGAGTTCGAGCTCGGCAACGACCTCCTCGCCGTCTCGCAGTTCCGGGTAGAGCGGGAGGGTGTCCAGCCCGCCACCCCCGACATCGTCCTGTTCGTCAATGGGTTGCCCTGGGCCGTCATCGAGTGCAAGGCGCCCTTGACCTCCGGGGCCGACAGTCGGGCCGCGCTCGACCGGGCCGTCGAGGAAGTCATCGACTACGCCGGGGCCGAATCTCCTGTTGCCGTACCGGAGTTCGTGCGGTTCGCGCAGGTACTCATCGGTACTGACCGCGACCACGCCGAGATCGGCACCGTCTCCGCCGAGCCGGAACATTTCGCTCCGTGGCGCACCGTGCATCCTCTCGGCGAGGACGCGGTACGGCAGGAGGTCGGGAAGGCGGGCGGCGTACCCCTCAGTGATCAGGAGATTCTGGTCGCGGGCGTGCTGCGGCCCGCTCATCTCCTCACGCTCGTGCGGGACTTCACCACCCAGAAGGGCAGCGGGGCCCGTACCGTCAAGGTGATCGGGCGCTACCAGCAGTTCCGGGCGGTGAAGGAGCTCGCCCGCAGGCTCGAAGCCCGGCGGCGGGCGGTCGCCGGCGGGGAGCCGGTGGACCAGCGCGGCGGTGTCGTCTGGCACACCCAGGGCTCCGGCAAGAGCCTCACCATGGCCTTCCTGGTGCGCCATCTGCGCAGCACCAAGGAGCTCGCGGGGCACAAGGTCGTCGTGGTCACCGACCGGCTCGACCTGGAGAAGCAGATCAGGGAGAGCCTCGGCGCCAGCGACGAGAAGGTGCACCGGGCGACCAGCGTCAAGCGAGCCCGCACGTACCTTGCGGTCGACGTCCCCGACCTTGTGCTCGTCATGCTCCAGAAGGCGCGCCGCGACGACACCGCCTACGACGGCAGGGAAGAGACCCTCGGCGACGAGGAGGAGGGCGAAGAGGCGTACCTCCTCAACCACGTCGAGAACGCGAGCTCCGACATCGTCGTCCTCATCGACGAGGCCCACCGGGGCCAGGCCCGCTGGCAGCACGCCCGGCTGCGCGCCATGCTCCCGAACGCCGCCGTGGTCGGCTTTACCGGCACCCCGATCCTTGCGGGAGCCGTCAAGACGACCGAAGAGATCTTCGGGAGCTACGCCGACGTCTACACCCTCCGGGACGCGGAGCGCGACCGGTCGGTCGTTCCGGTGCAGTACGAGGCGTACAGCGTGCCGTTGGAAGTGGTCGAGAAGGCGGCTCTGGACGCCAAGTTCGATGAGAAGGTGCCCGAGGATCCGGAGCGCCGTGAACGAGTGCTGCGGACCTTCGCCCGGCGCAGGGAGATCCTCGAAGCGCCGTCCGTGATCGCGGAGAAGGCCGACTACATGCTGCGGCACTGGGCACGCACCGTACTCCCGGACGGCTTCGGCGCCCAGCTGGTCGCCGTGTCCAGACTGGCAGCCGTCCGCTATCGCGACGCGCTGCTCACGGCCCGTGACCGGCTCCTCGAACGGCTCGACGCGCTCGATCCGGAACTGGTCCACGATCCCATGGCGGTGCACAGTGCCACCGATGAGGAGCGTGAGCTGCTCGACCTGGTCAATCACCGGGCCGTACTCGCCTCCATCGACGCCGCCGTGGTCATCTCCAAGTCGGAGGACGGGATCAAGCAGCCGGACGGGAGCCGGCTCAAGGACCCCGAGGCCTGGCAGTGCTGGACGCTGAAGTCCAAGCAGGACGGCTACATCGCCCGCTTCAAGAAGGGCGTCGGCAATCCGCGTGCCGCTGCGGCCGACCCTGCGTGGGAGGCCCAGACTCACGGCACCGCAGGGCCGGGCTGGGGGACCGCCGCAGGCTCGGGGGAGGTCTGGCACGAGTGGCCCGCCGTCGAGCCCGAGTGGGGCACCGAGCCGACATCGGGCAATGGCGGCGGGCGAGACGGCCAGGATAACGACGGGCCGATGGCTTTCCTGGTCGTCCAGTCGATGCTGCTTACCGGCTTCGATGCGCCGTCGGAACAGGTGCTGTACCTCGACTGCGCCCTGTCCGGGGTCGGGCTGCTGCAGGCCGTCGCCCGCACCAACCGACCCTACCCGGCGAAGAAGTGGGGGCAGGTCGTCGACTTCATCGGCATCGGCCCCGAGCTGGCCCGCTCGCTCCACTCCTACGACCAGGCCCACCTGCGCCATGTGTACGGATTCGACCAGGTGTCGGCGGATCATCTCGACCCGGACTACACGGGTCAACAGCCCACCCGCGACCGGCTGTTGGTGCAGACGGACGTGGCCGCCGATGCCCTGCTCGCCGACCTGAGCGGCAAGGTGACCGCCTTCCTGGGCCGTGGCGGCATCACTTCCGGCGCGGAGCTCGCGGACGAGTCGCGCCGCGAGGACCTGCTGCAGCAGCTGGGTGACCCGCTGCTGCTCGGCGAGTTCGACGAGCTCGTACGGGATTTCCTGACGGCGCTCAACGCCGTGCTGCCGCGCCCGAAGGCGTTGGTGTACGAGGAGCTCGCGGGGCATCTCGGGGAGATCCAGTACCTGGCTCGGCGCCGCTACCTGGACGGCCGGGACCAGTTCAGCCCACGCCGCTACGGTGCCAAGGTGCGTCAGCTGATCTCCCGCCACCTCAAAGTGATCGGGATCGAACAGCGTGTGCCGCCGGTGGAGCTCACCGCGCCCAACTTCATGGAGCGGGTGAACGCCAACCCGGACGCCCGCGCGCGTACAGCGTACATGTCGGGTTCACTGCGGCTGCAGATCACCGCCAGGATCAATTCCAATCCGGCGCGCTACGCGTCGTTCAGCGAGCGGCTGGAGGAGATCGTCCAGCGCATGCGGCAGGACTTTGAGCGGGCCGCTGTCGAACTGGCCGGTCTGGTGGGTGAGGTCATCGACGTGGAGCGCGAGGAGCAGGGTGACGGCGGACTCGACCCTCGGACCGAAGGTGCGGTGTACGAGCTGCTGCGCAGGGAGCTGGAGGAGACCGGGGACCTGCCGGGACCGCCCGGCGTCGACCTGTTCCAAGCGGCCCGGGAGCTGACCATGGGCATTGCGGAACTTGTGCGTCCTCCCCAGATCAAGACCCTGACCGATACCCAGAACCGGGTACGCAAGGAGCTGAGGAACCGGCTGGAGCGGCACGCCGGCATGGACTGGGCGCTCACCGGACCTCTCGCGAACCGTTTGGTGGAGCTGGCCGTCGCCAGTCGCGAGGAGTTTCTGCGGTACGGGACACAGCACGGCCGGTGACATCGGCCGGAAGTGTCACAGCCGGGTGGTAGGAATGCCCGGTGAGTGTTTCCGTCGAGCAGGCGATCGCGTCCCTCCCGGTTCCGGGGGAGTGGACGTGGCATGTCGTCGTCCGGCCGAAACGCCGCACGCTGGGCATTGAGGTCGCCGAGGACGGGGGCGTGCTGTTCGCCGTCCCGGCGGATGTCGATCCGGCCGCGGTGGTAGCGGCGGTGCGCTCACGGCTGCCGCGACTGGCGGCCGAGGTGAGACGTCGGCAGGAACGCACCGCCGAGCCGGTCAAGGAGCTGGTGGGCGGGACAGGGTTCAGCTACCTCGGCCGTCGGTATCGGCTGAAGATCGTGCCGGAAGGCCCAGACCGACGGGTCCGGCTCAACCGCGGCTGGCTGGAGCTGCCTCGGCCCCGGACACCCGATGAAGGGGCGCGTCAGATAGCAGAGTGGTACACCCAGTGCGGAAACCGCTGGCTGGCGGCACGTGCCGTGCCATGGTTGACGCGGGTCGGGGTCTCCGCGAGAGCAGTAAATGTGCGGGACCTGGGACGACATTGGGGTGTTTGCGAGCCTTCGGGGGCGATCGCGGTGCATTGGGCGGTGATGCAGCTGCCTCCAGCGCTGGTGGACCTCGTCCTCGTCCATGAGCTGTGTCACGTGCGGGTCGCTGGTCATGGCCCCCCGTTCCGTCGTGAAGTGCGTCTTGCGCTGCCGGACGTCGATGAGCGGGAGCGGTGGTTCGCCGGGGAGGCGCTATCACTGTGGCGTGGGGCCGTACGGTAGCCGTGCCGTCAGCGTTGAGCCTCCGACACGGCCACCACTGTGCTGGTGTGCTGGCTTATCCGGCCGACTCCGTGCCTATGAAGCACAGATGGTCCTTGATCAACGTCACGGTCGCCAGCGGCTCGTGGTAGGACCAGGCTATGTCCGGCGCGTCCGGCAGCGACCAGTACGAGGCAACTCCCTTGTACGGGCACGTGGTTCGGGTGTCCGACGCGCTCAGCAGGTCCAGCCGGACGTCCTCGGGCGGCAGGTAATAGCGGACCGGCAGGCCGTCCTCGCGCACCAGCAGCGGGCGGGTGCTGTCGGCGAGCACCTGCCCGCCCCACAGCACGCGGACGCGCAGGGCGCCCTCCTCGGCGGTCTCCGCCGTGACGCGGTGATCCGGGTCGTAGGGCGGCGGCGGGCCCGGCGGGGGCGTGGCCGCGTTCGTGGGCTCGGCGAGAATGGTCTGCATCGTCGTCGTCATGCCCGCTCAACGGCCCGTCGCCCACCGCTTGTTCCCCCGATTCGCCGTTCGGGCCACTGTTCACCCGTTCGAGTGGGGGAGGTGCCCCGGCGTACGGTTGAGCCATGAACATCTGCGTCTTCCTCTCTGCCGCCGACCTCGACGACCGCTACACCGGCCCCGCCCGTGACTTCGCCGAGCTGCTCGGCAAGGGCGGCCACACCCTCGTGTGGGGCGGCTCGGAGAGCGGGCTGATGAAGGTCGTCGCGGACGGCGTGCAGGAGGCGGGCGGGCGGCTGGTCGGCGTCTCCGTCGACTTCCTGGCGGTCAGCGCCCGCGCGAACGCCGACGAGATGGTCTTCGCCAAGGACCTCGCGGAGCGCAAGGCGCTGCTGCTGGAGAAGGCCGACGCCGTGGTCATCATGGTCGGCGGCACCGGCACCCTCGACGAGGCCACCGAGATCCTGGAGCTGAAGAAGCACGGCAAGCACACCAAGCCCGTGGTGCTGCTGAACACGGCGGGCTTCTACGACGGCCTCAAGGAGCAGTTCCGCCGCATGGATGCCGAGGGCTTCCTGCCGCTGCCCCTCACCGACCTGGTCTTCTTCGCCGAGGACGCCGTCGCCGCCCTCGCCTACCTGGAGGAGTCCGCGGGCATCCAGTAATGCGAGCATGGCGGGTATGGCTACACACCTGATCACTGGGGCGGGCTCCGGCATCGGCGCGGCCGTCGCGCGCCGACTGCACGAGCGGGGCGACGAGCTCGTCCTGCTGGCCCGCGACGCCGGCCGCGCCAAGCAGCTCGCGGGGCACTTCCCCGGCGCCCGCACGCTCGTCGCGGACCTCGCCGACCCGGACCGCATCTCCAAGTCGCTCGGCATGCAGCCGATGCCGGACCACCTCGACTCCCTCCTGCACATCGCGGGCGTCGTCGACCTCGGCCCCGTCGGCGAGCTCCGCCCCAGGACCTGGCACCAGCAGCTCAACGCCAACCTGATCTCGCCCGCCGAGCTCACCCGCCTCTTCCTGCCCCAGCTGCGCGCGGCCCGCGGCCACGTCCTGTTCGTGAACTCCGGCGCCGGGCTCAACGCGCACGCCGAGTGGGGCGCGTACGCCGCCTCCAAGCACGGCCTGAAGGCGCTCGCGGACTCGCTGCGCCAGGAGGAGCACGCCGGCGGGGTGCGCGTCACCTCCGTCTATCCCGGGCGCACCGCCAGCCCCATGCAGGCCAAGGTGCACTCGCAGGAGGGCAAGGAGTACGACCCGGCGAAGTTCATCGACCCCGAGTCGGTGGCGACGACGATCGTCATGGCGATCGACCTGCCGCGCGACGCCGAGGTCAACGACCTGACAGTGCGGCCGGGCCGATGAGCGACGCCCTCAGCTCCGCCCCCTCGGACGGCTCCGTCAGCGACTTCCCCTGGGGCGCGGCCACCGGCGTCGGCTCCATGCCCGGCGGCGACGCGCGCGAGGCCGCCAAGACCGTCACCGGGTCCCTCATCGGGGCCGACGGATCGGCGGGTGACTTCCCGTTCCTGCCCGAACTGCCCGCGCGCGGCCCCGGCGCCGACATGATCGGGCGCACCGCCGGGCTGCTCGTCGAGATGTACGCGCGCGTGGAGCCCAGTGGCTGGCGGCTCGGTGACCGGCCGGGCCGCGACACCCGGCGGGCCCACTCCTGGCTGGGCGAGGACCTGGACGCCCTGGAGGAGTTCACCCAGGGGTACCGGGGCCCGCTCAAGGTCCAGGCGGTCGGGCCGTGGACGCTCGCCGCCGCCCTGGAGCTGCGCGGCGGCGAGGCCGCGCTCGGGGACCCGGGCGCCTCCCGCGACCTGGCCGGCTCGCTCGCGGAGGGCCTGCGCGCCCACCTGGCGGACGTGCGCCGCCGGGTGCCGGGCGCGCGGATCCTGCTCCAGCTCGACGAGCCGTCCCTGACCGCCGTGCTGCGCGGGCAGGTCAGGACCGCCAGCGGGTACCGCACGTACCGGGCCGTCGACCGGCAGGTCGTCGAGTCGGCGCTGCGGGACGTCTTCGCCGTGCACGACGGCCCCGTCGTCGTCCACTCCTGCGCACCCGACGTGCCGTTCGCGCTGCTGCGCCGGGCAGGTGCGGCGGCCGTCTCGTTCGACTTCTCCCTGCTCACCGAGCGTGACGACGACGTGATCGGTGAGGCGGTGGAGAGCGGCACCCGGCTGTTCGCCGGGGTGGTCGGCGGCACCGACGGCCCATTGTCAGACCCTGCCGGTAGCGTCATGGGTGTCAGGACGTTGTGGCGCAGGCTGGGGCTGCGACCGGGGACTCTCGCGGAGTCCGTGGTGGTCACCCCGTCGTGCGGTCTCGCGGGTGCCTCGCCGGCGTATGCCCGCGCGGCCCTCGCCCACTGCGTCCGGGCGGCGAGATCGCTCGCGGACAACCCTGAGTGACGGGGAAGACGGGAAACGGGAGGACATGACAGTGGCTGGCGAACAGAACGACGTGGTGCCCGCGGACGCACGGGAGAAGCACGCGCTCCTCGCCGAGCAGGTCGAGGAGCACCGCTTCCGGTACTACGTGAAGGACCAGCCGGTCATCAGCGACGGCGAGTTCGACAAGCTGCTGCGCGGCCTGGAGGCCCTGGAGGAGGAGTATCCGGAGCTGCGCACCCCGGACTCCCCGACCCAGAAGGTCGCGGGGGCGTACGAGACGGACTTCGCCTCGGTGGAGCACCGCGAACGGATGCTGTCGCTGGACAACGCGTTCGACGACGAGGAGCTGGCCGCCTGGGCCGAGCGCGTCGCCAAGGACGTCGGCACCGCCGCGTACCACTACCTGTGCGAGCTGAAGGTCGACGGCCTCGCGGTCAACCTGACGTACGAGCACGGGCGGCTCACCCGCGCCGCCACCCGGGGCGACGGCCGCGCCGGCGAGGACATCACGCCCAACGTCCGCACGATCGCGGACATCCCCGACCGCCTCAAGGGCGACCGCGTCCCCGACCTGGTCGAGATCCGGGGCGAGGTCTACTTCCCGATGGAGGCGTTCGAGGGGCTGAACGCGCGTCTGGTGAAGGCGGGAGACAAGCCGTTCGCCAACCCGCGCAACGCGGCGGCCGGTTCGCTGCGCCAGAAGGACCCCAAGGTCACCGCCACCCGCCCGCTCCACATGGTGGTGCACGGCATCGGCGCGCGCGACGGCTTCACCATCGACTGCCTCTCACACGCGTACGAGCTGCTGCGCGAGTGGGGCCTGCCCACCGCCCAGCACAACAAGGTGGTCGGCTCCCTCGACGAAGTGCGCGACTTCATCACGTACTTCGGGGAGAACCGCCACTCCGTGGAGCACGAGATCGACGGCGTCGTCGTCAAGCTCGACGAGATCCCCCTCCAGGGCCGCCTCGGCTCCACCGCGCGCGCCCCGCGCTGGGCGATCGCCTGGAAGTACGCGCCGGAGGAGGTCAACACCAAGCTGGTCAACATCCGCGTCGGCGTCGGCCGCACGGGCCGCGTCACGCCGTACGCGCAGGTGGAGCCGGTGACCGTGGCGGGCTCCGAGGTCGAGTTCGCCACCCTGCACAACCAGGACGTGGTCAAGGCCAAGGGCGTCCTCATCGGGGACACGGTGGTGCTGCGCAAGGCCGGTGACGTCATCCCGGAGATCCTGGGCCCCGTCACGGACCTGCGGGACGGCACCGAGCGGGAGTTCGTGATGCCCGCCGAGTGCCCCGAGTGCGGCACCGCGCTGCGGCCCATGAAGGAGGGCGACATCGACCTGCGGTGCCCCAACGCCCAGTCGTGCCCTGCCCAGTTGCGCGAGCGGCTCTTCTACCTCGCCGGCCGCAAGTCGCTGGACATCGAGAACTTCGGCTATGTCGCCGCGGCCGCCCTCACCAAGCCGCTGGAGCCGGCCGAGCCGCCGCTGCTCGACGAGGGCGACCTCTTCGACCTGACCATGGACCGGCTGCTGCCCATCAAGGCGTACGTCCTGGACCAGGACAGCGGGCTGCCCAAGCGCGACCCCAAGACCGGCGAGGAGAAGGTCGCCCTGGTCTTCGCCAACATGAACGGCGAGCCGCGCAAGAACGCGGTCTCCATGCTGGAGAACATCGCGGCCGCCAAGGAGCGCCCGCTCGCCCGCGTCCTGACCGGTCTGTCGATCCGTCATGTCGGCCCGGTCGCCGCCGAGGCGCTGGCCCGCGAGTTCCGCTCGGTCGAGCGCATCGAACAGGCCACCGAGGAGGAGCTGGCGGCCGTCGAGGGCGTCGGCCCGACCATCGCGGCCTCCCTCAAGCAGTGGTTCGAGGAGGAGTGGCACCGCGAGATCCTGCGCAAGTGGAAGGCCGCGGGCGTCCGCATGGAGGAAGAGGGCTCCGGCGAGGACGTGGGCCCGCGTCCGCTGGAGGGGCTGACGGTCGTGGTGACCGGAACCCTGGCCAACCACACCAGAGATGGCGCGAAAGAAGCGCTCCAGAGCCGTGGAGCCAAGGTCACCGGTTCCGTTTCCAAGAAGACGTCGTTCGTGGTCGTCGGGGACAGCCCTGGTTCGAAGTACGACAAGGCGATGCAGCTGAAAGTTCCGGTTCTCGACGAGGACGGGTTCGCTGTCCTGCTGGAACAGGGTCCCGAAGCGGCTCGCGAAGCAGCTGTGCCGAGCGCGGGTGAGGGGGAATAAGAGGAGTGGAGGGCTCCTCCCGGACGGTCCGACATCACCCGTTCAGCGCATAGCAGACGTGCCTTGGTGGCCAGGTGGCATTCGGGCAAGAGCTGTAGACCGCTGCCCGTCAGAGCCTTCCGCGGCCTACTGTTGGGATGAGCGCCAGTCGTGCACGGCTGAAACGGGGAGCTTGGGGGAGTTCCCGAGTCGTGGTGGCATGACAAAGGGGCCATCGCGTGGCATCGGCACCGCCGGCTGTGAGAGGGACGGGAATGAAACCGACCGAGAGCGCCGCCCCGGCCGCACGGCTGCGCGGGTTCGCGGGATTCTCCTCCAGGCTGACCGCCGGCGTCCTCGGGACCGCCGCCCTCGCCCTGGCCATGGGCTTCTACGGGGCCCTCAGCTCGGGCCGCGCCCTCTTCCCCGGTTCCACCACGGGCTGGGCGCTGGCCGTGCTCACCGGGATCATCGTGGGCCATCTGGTCGCGCTTGGGCGCGACCGCTGGTGGGGCGGCACCGGCTCCGGCGCCGCCCTCACCCTCGCCGTGCTGCTCCTGTACGGCTGGGTGCCGGCCGGGCTCGTCTCCATGGCGGTGGTGGTGCTCGTCGGCGCGGCCCGCCGGCACCGCTGGCGCCAGGGCCTGCTGCACGGCGCGGTCGACGTGCTGGGCATCGGGGCGGCCGCGCTGGTGCTCGCCGTGTTCGGCCACCATCCCAGCGTCCGCTCACCCTGGTGGCCCACCGACTGGACGGTCTCCTCGGCCCCCGTGGTGGCCCTGGCCGCCGGGACGTATCTGGTGGTCACCCGGATACTGCTCTGGTACGCGCTGGCGCCGCGCGGCGGCGGCCTGCCCACGGTCGCGCGCACGGCGCTGCTGCGGCAGGGCCTCGTCGCCGTCGCCCTGCTCGGCATCGCCCCGCTGATCTGCGTGGTCGCGATGGCCCTGCCGGTCCTGCTGCCGCTCTTCGCGGTGCCACTGATCGCCCTCGACTCCACCCTGTGGATCGCCCGCGCCCGCGCCGAGGAGCAGCTGCGCGACCCGCTGACCGGTCTGCCCAACCGCCTGTGGCTGCTGGAGCGCACCTGGGCGGCCCTGGAGGAGGCCGAAGGGTCCGGCAACCGGGCCGCCCTCGTCCTGATCGACATGGACCGGTTCCGTTCGGTCAACGACACCCTCGGACACCTCGCCGGGGACCGGCTGCTCCTCCAGATAGCCGAACGGCTGCGGCTCGCCCTGCCGCGCGGCGCCGAGGCGGCCCGGCTCGGCGGCGACGAGTTCGCCGTGCTGCTGCCCGTGGCGGACT
The DNA here is from genome assembly GCF_040639555.1 of Streptomyces sp. NPDC023838. Taxonomy (NCBI): domain Bacteria; kingdom Bacillati; phylum Actinomycetota; class Actinomycetes; order Kitasatosporales; family Streptomycetaceae; genus Streptomyces; species Streptomyces sp. NPDC023838. Next base: position 121,658 of record NZ_JBFAAD010000009.1, on the reverse strand, counting down.
CCGCGACCAGCACCATGCGGATAGCCCGCGGCCTGGTCGCCGAGCTCTCCTCGCCGCTCGACCTCGACGGGCTCACCCTGGTCCTGGAGGCCAGCGCGGGCGTCGCGGTCTACCCCGACCACGCGCTGGACGCGGAGGGGCTGCTGCGCCGGGCCGACGTGGCGATGTACCAGGCCAAGCGGGACCGCACGGGCGTGGAGGTGTACGAGTCGAAGCGGGACTCCAACACCCCGGACCGCCTGGGCCTGTTGGGCGATCTGCGGCGCGCGCTCGACGCGGGCGACGTGGAGCTCCACTACCAGCCGAAGGTCCGCTTCGACGGCCAGGTGGCCGGGCTTGAGGCGCTGGTGCGCTGGGTGCACCCGGAGCGCGGCCGGGTCCCTCCCGACGAGTTCATCGCCATCGCGGAGTCCTCGGGGCTGATGCCGCACCTGACCGAGTACGTCCTGGAGACCGCGCTCGCCCAGGTCGCCCGGTGGCGGGCGCAGGGGCTCACGGTCCCGGTCGCGGTGAACGTGTCGCCGCGCGACGTGCACACTCCCGGCTTCGCGGGCGCGGTGGCGGCCCGGCTCGCCCGGCACGGGGTCCCGGCGGGCTCCCTCCAGCTGGAGATAACCGAGCACGTCCTCCTGGAGGACCCGCAGCGGGCCGCCGACACCCTGGCGGGCCTGACCGGCCACGGCGTGAAGATGTCCCTCGACGACTTCGGTACGGGGTACTCGTCGCTGGTGCATCTGCGCCGGCTGCCCGTCAGCGAGCTCAAGATCGACCGGTCCTTCGTGGGCCGGCTCGCCGTCGACAACGAGGACGCCGAGATCGTCCGCTGCACCCTCGACCTCGCCCACTCCCTCGGCCTGCTCGTGGTCGCCGAGGGCGTCGAGGACGACGAGACCTGGGAGCGGCTGCGCGACCTGGGGTGCGACGCGGTCCAGGGCTGGCTGGTCGCCGCCGCGATGCCGCCCGCCGAGGCCACCGCCTGGCTGCTCGCCCGCGGCTCACGCGGCTGGCAGCGCCCCGCCGACCTGGAGGCGGCGGCCAGGACCGCCGCCGCGGCCGAAGAGCCGTCGGGCACACCGGTCCAGTGACGGCGGACTGCCTCGAACGGGACACGACCGCAGGCCCCGGGATCGGGGCGGGGCCGGGGCGGGCCGGACCCCGGCAGACCGTTCCGGGCGGCCGCCACCAGGGCCGCGCGGACCCTCGCCAGGGGCCGCCCCACAAACCGTTTAGTCGAGTCGCGGCCCCGCCCCATAGGATTGGGGCTGGTGCTCCCGTGCACCAGCCCCGGCCCCAAACCACACACACTCACCCCTGAGGATCGCTGCATGCCTGGCATTACGCGCGAGGAGGTCGCCCACCTCGCCCGGCTGGCGCGTCTGGAGCTGAAGAGCGAAGAGCTGGACCACTTCGCCGGACAGCTCGACGACATCATCGGCGCGGTCGCCCGCGTCTCCGAGGTCGCCGACCAAGACGTACCCCCGACCTCCCACCCGCTGCCGCTGACCAACGTCATGCGCGCGGACGAGGTCCGTCCGTCGCTCACCCCCGCGCAGGCGCTCTCCGGCGCCCCTGCCCAGGAGCAGCAGCGTTTCAAGGTGCCGCAGATCCTGGGGGAGGACTAATCACATGACGGACATCATCAAGCTCACCGCCGCCGAGATCGCCTCGAAGATCGCGTCCGGCGAGCTCACGGCCGTCGAGGTCACCGAGGCCCACCTGGCCCGGATCGACGCGGTCGACGAGAAGGTGCACGCCTTCCTGCACGTCGACCGCGAGGGCGCGCTCGCGCAGGCCCGCGCCGTCGACGAGAAGCGCGCGCGGGGCGAGAAGCTCGGCCCGCTGGCCGGCGTCCCGCTGGCGCTCAAGGACATCTTCACCACCGAGGGCATCCCGACCACGGTCGGCTCGAAGATCCTCGAAGGCTGGATCCCGCCGTACGACGCCACGCTCACCAAACGTCTGAAGGCCGCCGACGTCGTCATCCTCGGCAAGACCAACATGGACGAGTTCGCCATGGGGTCCTCCACCGAGAACAGCGCGTACGGCCCGACCGGCAACCCGTGGGACCTCACCCGGATCCCCGGCGGCTCCGGCGGCGGCTCCTCCGCGGCGCTCGCGTCGTACGAGGCCCCGCTCGCCATCGGCACGGACACCGGCGGATCGATCCGCCAGCCCGCCGCCGTCACCGGCACCGTCGGCGTCAAGCCGACCTACGGCGCGGTCTCCCGCTACGGCATGGTCGCCTTCTCGTCCTCCCTCGACCAGGGCGGCCCCTGCGCCCGTACGGTCCTGGACGCGGCGCTGCTGCACGAGGTCATCGCCGGGCACGACCCGCTCGACTCGACCTCCATCGACGCGCCGGTCCCGCCGGTCGTCGAGGCCGCGCGCAACGGCTCGGTGGCCGGGATGCGCGTCGGCGTCGTCAAGCAGTTCTCCGGCGAGGGCTACCAGGCCGGCGTCGTCCAGCGCTTCAACGAGTCGGTCGAGCTGCTCAAGTCGCTCGGCGCCGAGATCGTCGAGCTGGACTGCCCCTCCTTCGACCTGGCGCTCTCCGCGTACTACCTGATCGCCCCGAGCGAGTGCTCCTCCAACCTGGCCCGCTTCGACGCCATGCGCTACGGCCTGCGGGTCGGCGACGACGGCACGAAGTCGGCCGAGGACGTCACCGCGCTCACCCGCGAGGCGGGCTTCGGCGACGAGGTCAAGCGCCGGATCATCCTCGGTACGTACGCGCTGAGCTCCGGCTACTACGACGCGTACTACGGCAGCGCCCAGAAGGTCCGCACGCTCATCACGCGGGACTTCGAGAAGGCCTTCGAGCAGGTCGACGTGATCGTCTCCCCGACGACCCCGACCACCGCCTTCCCGATCGGCGAGCGCGCCGACGACCCGATGGCCATGTACCTCGCGGACCTGTGCACCATCCCGACCAACATGGCGGGCAACGCCGCCATGTCGCTGCCCTGCGGCCTCGCGCCGGAGGACGGCCTGCCGGTCGGGCTGCAGATCATCGCCCCCGCCCTGAAGGACGACCGCCTGTACAAGGTGGGAGCCGCCGTCGAGGCCGCCTTCGTGGAAAAGTGGGGACACCCGCTGCTTGAGGAGGCTCCGTCGCTGTGAGTGCACTGACCAAGGCCAAGGGCTTCAAGAAGTCCAAGGCCGGTACGTACCTGTCCATCGGCACCACCGCCTTCGGCGCGATCAGCGTGCTCAAGCAGGCCAGGAAGGCCCGCACCGAGCACGACAAGCTCCAGCTGCTCGACGCCGTCGTCTCCGCCGCCGCCATCGCCACCGGCGTCGCCATCCTGCTGCGCGAACTCAAGCGCATGGGTGACGACGACGTCCTGCTGGGCTGAGAGGGATTGTTTCACCGTGACCGTCACTGATCTGGTCTCGTACGAGGACGCCCTCGCGTCGTACGACCCCGTCATGGGCCTGGAGGTCCATGTCGAGCTCGGTACGAAGACCAAGATGTTCTGCGGGTGCTCCACCGAGCTGGGCGCCGAGCCCAACTCGCAGACCTGCCCCACCTGCCTCGGCCTGCCCGGCTCGCTCCCGGTCGTCAACGCGATCGGCGTCGAGTCGGCCGTCAAGATCGGCCTCGCGCTGAACTGCGAGATCGCCGAGTGGTGCCGTTTCGCCCGGAAGAACTACTTCTATCCGGACATGCCGAAGAACTTCCAGACCTCGCAGTACGACGAGCCGATCGCCTTCAACGGCTATCTGGACGTCCAGCTGGAGGACGGCGAGATCTTCCGCGTGGAGATCGAGCGCGCCCACATGGAGGAGGACACCGGCAAGTCGACGCACGTCGGCGGTGCCACCGGCCGCATCCACGGCGCCTCGCACTCGCTGCTCGACTACAACCGCGCGGGCATCCCGCTCATCGAGATCGTCACCAAGCCGATCGAGGGCGCGGGCGAGCGTGCGCCGGAGGTCGCCAAGGCGTACGTGGCCGAGCTGCGCGAGCTCATCAGGGCCCTCGGCGTCTCCGAGGCCCGGATGGACAAGGGCCAGATGCGCTGCGACGTGAACCTGTCGCTGCGCCCCAACGGGACCGAGAAGTTCGGCACCCGCAGCGAGACGAAGAACGTCAACTCGCTGCGTTCGGTCGAGCGCGCGGCCCGCTTCGAGATCCAGCGCCACGCCGCGGTGCTGTCCTCCGGCGGCACGATCGTGCAGGAGACCCGTCACTTCCACGAGGACGACGGCTCCACCACCTCGGGCCGCATCAAGGACAACGCGGAGGACTACCGGTACTTCCCGGAGCCCGACCTCGTGCCCGTGGCTCCGGCCCGCGAGTGGGTGGAGGAGCTCCGCAAGGGGTTGCCCGAGCTGCCCCGGGTGCGCCGCAACCGGCTCCGCGAGGAGTGGGGCGTCAGCGAGCACGACATGCAGTCGATCCTCAACGCGGGCGCGGTCGAGCCGATCGTCGCCACCATCGAGGCGGGCGCGGACGCCGCGGCCGCCCGCAAGTGGTGGATGGGCGAGCTGGCCCGTAACGCCAACGAGCAGGGCGTCGCCCTGGACGAGCTGCCGGTGACCCCGGCGCAGGTCGCCCGGGTGGCGGCGCTGGTGGCCTCCGGTGACCTCAACGACAAGCTGGCGCGCCAGGTCATCGAGGGCGTCCTCGCGGGCGAGGGCGACCCGGACGCGGTCGTCGAGAAGCGCGGTCTGAAGGTCGTCTCGGACGAGGGCGCGCTCGGCGCGGCCGTGGACGAGGCCATCGCGGGCAACGCGGCCATCGCGGACAAGATCCGTGGCGGCAAGGTGCAGGCGGTCGGCGCGCTGGTCGGCGCGGTCATGAAGACCACCCGCGGCCAGGCGGACGCGGCCCGCGTCAAGGAGCTCATCCTGGAGAAGCTGGGCGTCGAGGGCTGAGCCCCTGACCCCGAAGGCTCCGGCCCCGGAGCGCGCTCTCCTGCGTACGTAGTACGTGTGCGAACTACGTACGTAGTACGTGGACGAACCGGCCCCCGCATCCCTGGATGCGGGGGCCGGTTCATGTGCCACGGTGGCGCGGAATCAAACCCTCCTGGCGGGTGACCTCGTTCCGGAAGGTCTATAGGGTGCCGAGCGTGGACGGGCGAGAAGCGGTGAGAGTGCTCGGGCGCCGGACGGCGCTGCGGTATCTGGCGCTGGGGACGGCGGCCAGTGCCGTGGCGGCGTGCACCGGCGCGGGCGCCGCGGAAGGGCCCCGCAAGCAGGCGCTGAAGGCGTTCGTGAAGGGCGAGTGGGTCTACCGCTCGAACCAGAACCATCAGGGCGTCCTCACGGTCAATCCCGAGGGGCACTGGTCTGTCACCCAATGGGGTGGAATGTCCGGTCAGTGGATGCTGGACGGCGCCGTTCTCTCGGTGAGCACCGACGCCCCGACGGGCGACGCGGAGTCCGAGGATCAGGAAGCCTTCACGCTGACCAGCATGCCGGAGAAGGTCTCCCGGTCGTTCTCCGAGCTCTTCACGCTCTCCGGCGGCTGGTCGAGCATCGGCACCGCCGTCGAGGCCGGGTACCGCAAGGGCGTCCTGACCCTCGCCTTCCGGGGCGACGGCGCCGAGGATCTGCTCGTCACCTGCACCCGCCGCACGTGACGGCGGGGGCCGCTGCCCCGACCGTCCGGTGAGTAATCCCGCACGGCCCTGTGAGTAACCCCACGAAACGGACAAACGATCAGTATTCGCTGTCAGAGTGGCAGCGCGTAGAGGTCATGAGGTCATGCGTTCTTTGCGGGCCGTTCACGCCGCGGGCTGTTCGAGTCGTACCGGTGTTCCCGGGCAAAGATCCACGAACCATTCCAGGGAGCACATTCGTTGGCAGCCATCGCACGGTGGTGCATCAGGCACCGCCTCGTCGCCGTCCTGCTCTGGCTCCTCGCGTTCGGCGGCGCCACGGCCGCCACCGCCGCCGCGGGCTCGGCGTACTCCAACGACTACGAAGTCCCCGGCACCGAGTCCGGCCGCGCCACCGCCCTGCTCGACGCCGGATTCCACGGCGGCCGCGGCGGTGACACCGACACGGTGGTCTGGCGCGCCGACCCCGGATCCGTGCGCGCCCCCGACGTACAGCAGCGCATGTCCAAGGCCCTCGGCACGATCGCCGAGCTCCCCGGCGTGGCCTCCGTGACCGGCCCGTACGGACGTGACGGTGGCGCCCAGGTCAGCGCGGACGGACGCACCGCCTACGCCTCCGTCACCTTCGACCGGGCCGTCGAGGCGATCCCCAAGGGCCAGGCGCGGGCCGTCGTCGACACCGCGAGGGCCGCCTCCGCCGACGGGCTCCAGGTCGCGGTCGGCGGCAGCGCCGCCGCGCTCACCGAGACCAGCTCCGCGCACCTCAGCGAGATCGTCGGCGTCGTCGTCGCGGCCGTCGTCCTCTTCCTCGCCTTCGGCTCGCTCGCCGCCAGCACCCTGCCCATCGTCACCGCGGTGATCTCCGTCGGCACCGCGTACGCCGGCATAGGGCTGCTCGGCCACGCCATGGCCGTCGCCGACTTCGCGCCCATGCTCGGCCTGCTCATCGGTCTGGGTGTCGGCATCGACTACGCCCTGTTCATCGTCACCCGGCACCGCCGGGGCCTGCGCCAGGGGCTCTCCGTCGACGAGGCCGCGACCCGGGCCGTCGCGACGACCGGGCGGGCCGTGGTCTTCGCGGGTGCGACCGTCTGCATCGCGCTGCTCGGCATGCTCATCCTGCGGCTGAGCTTCCTCAACGGGGTCGCCGTCGCCGCCTCGCTGACCGTCGTGCTCACCGTCGCCGCGTCCGTGACGCTGCTGCCCGCGCTGCTCTCGCTCATCGGGACGCGGGCGCTCAGCCGCCGCGAGCGGCGCCGGCTCGCCGAGCACGGGCCGCAGCCGGAGCCGCCCACCGGCTTCGCGGCCCGCTGGTCCGCCTTCGTCGAGCGCCGCCCCAAGCTGCTCGGCGCGGTCGCCGCCGTGGTGATGCTGGTGCTCGCCCTGCCCACGTTCTCGCTCCATCTGGGCACCTCCGACCAGGGCAACAATCCGGCGAAGACGACCACCCGCACCGCCTACGACCTGCTCGCCGACGGGTTCGGGCCCGGCGTCAACGGGCCGCTCACCCTGGCCGCGAAGCTCGACGGCGCCGACGACCGGCTCGCCATGGAGCGGCTGCCCGGCGTACTGCGCTCCAGTGAGGGCGTCGGCTCGGTCAGCCCGGTGACGTACAACGCCAGCGGCGACACGGCCGTCCTCACCGTGGTGCCCGACTCGGCGCCCCAGTCCCAGGACACCAGCGCGCTGGTCGACCGGCTGCGCCACGAGGTGCTCCCGGCCGCCGCGAAGGGCACCTCGCTCGACGTCCGCGTGGGCGGGGTGACCGCGAGCTACGACGACTTCGCGGGTGTGATCATAGGGAAGCTGCCGCTCTTCGTCGGCGTGGTGATCACCCTCGGCTGCGTCCTGCTGCTCCTCGCCTTCCGCTCGCTCGGTATCCCGCTCAAGGCCGCCGCGATGAACGTGGCGGCGGTGGCCTCCGCGTTCGGGATCGTCGTCGCCGTCTTCCAGTGGGGGTGGGGGAGCGAGCTCCTGGGCCTGGGCCGGTCCGGCCCGATCGAGCCCTTCCTGCCGGTGATCATGGTCTCGGTGCTCTTCGGGCTCTCCATGGACTATCAGGTCTTCCTGGTCAGCCGGATGTACGAGGAGTGGCTGGAGACCGGCGACAACCGGCGCGCGGTCCGGGTCGGCCTCGCCGAGACCAGCCGGGTGATCAACTCGGCCGCCGTGATCATGATTTCGGTCTTCCTGGCGTTCGTGCTCAGCGGTGAGCGGGTGATCGCGATGTTCGGCATCGCGCTCGCGGCGGCCGTCGCCCTCGACGCGTTCGTCCTGCGCACCCTGCTCGTACCGGCCCTCATGCACATGCTCGGCGGCGCCAACTGGTGGCTGCCCGGCTGGCTGGACCGGCGGCTTCCCCGGATCAGCATCGAGCCGCCCGAGTGCCGCCGTGCGACGATTCCCGCGCCGCGCGCGAGCGATCCGGTGGGGCCGAGGGAGTCGGCGGAGCCGGTGGACGAACTCGTGGCCTAGGGCCTGATCCACCGGACGGGCCCTGGCCGTACGGGAAGGACGGGTCCTGGCCGTACGGGACACGACGACACACGAGGGAGCTGCGGGATGTTCGCGATATCGCTGGGGGACGACGGCGCCGAGCTGCGGCCACTGGAGCCGCACCACGCCGAGGAGTACCTCGCGCACATCGACCGGGGGCGGGATTTCATCGGGCAGTTCGTCATGCTCGCCGAGGTGAGCAAGGACCTCGAATCGTCGCGGGCGTTCCTCCAGGGGTACGCGGACAAGGCGGCCGCCGACACCGGGCGTCTCTACGGCATCTGGTCCGAGGGCACGCTCGTCGGCGGCGTCCTCTTCCGTACGTTCGACGCCCGGCTCGGCACCGCCGAGGCCGGCTGCTGGCTGGAGGAGTCGGCGGTCGGGCGCGGGCTCGTCACGCGCGCGGTCCGGGTGCTGATCGACTGGGCCGTCGTGGAGCGCGGGATCCACCGCGTGGAGTGGCTGGCCGCCTCCGCCAACACCGCCAGCATCAACGTGGCCAAGCGGCTCGGGATGACGCGGGACGGGGTGCTGCGGGAGAACTACCCGTACCGGGGCGTCCGCCAGGACACCGAGGTCTGGGCGGTGCTGGCTCCCGAGTGGCGGGCGGCCCGGCAGGCGCGCGCCGCCCGTTAAGGCGCCTCTCAGAAAGGCCGCCTACCGTCCCCGGCATGACTGCCACCCCCACCCCCCTCACCAAGACCGACAACGAAGCCGACGCCGAGGCGACGGCTGCCGACACCGCCGCGCAGGCCTCGGACGCCCCTGAGGCCCCTGCCGCCCCTGAGGCCTCGCGGGACTCCTCCGAGAAGGCATCCTCGGACGACGTGCTCACCGACGAGGCCGAGAACGACCGGGACGGCGACGAGGACGGCCTCGGCGACGACACTCCGCCCGCCGGGCCCCTCCGCACCGGGATCGGCGCCGGCGCCGCCGCCGTCGTCTCCGGGGCGCTCGGCCTCGCCTCGCTCACCGGCACCTGGATGGGCAAGGTCCTCTCCGAGCGCGAGACCCTGCTCGGCCAGATCAAGACCGCCCAGGGCGGCACCGCCTCGGCGCAGATCCACGAGATCTACGCCGACTCCTGGCACACCACCGCCGCCATCAACGGCGGCTTCGCGCTGCTCGCCCTGCTCGTCGGCGCGTTCGTCCTGGCCCGCCCCGCGTTCGGCGCCCCCGACGCCCACCCGCAGCCCGTCTGGGTGCGGGCGGTCGCGCTCGGCGGTCTCGTCCTCGGCGCGATCGGCCTGCTGCTCTCGGTCGGGATGTACTTCGACCTGTTCGCGACCCTGCCCTCGACCGGCTCCGGCTCCTGACGCCGCTCCTCAGAGCGCCGGGGGCGCCATCGTGAAGCGGGCCAGGACGGCGGCGCTCACGGTCTGGCGCTGAGGCTCCAGATCGAGCTCCGGGACGCTCTCCGGCGCGCCGCCGCCGTACCCCGCCGCGCGCATCATCCCCGGCGCCGCCACCGGATGGGGGCGTGCGTCCTCGGCGCCCTCGTCGGCCAGTTCGAGCAGCGCCACCAGCTCGCTGCCGAGCGCGGTGGCGTACTCGCGGGCGCGCTCCACCGCCTGCTCGACGGCCCGGCGGCGGGCCTTCCCGTACGCGGGCGAGGCCGGGCGCAGGCCCCACCAGGGGCCGTCCACCCGGGTCAGTTCGAGGGAGGCCAGCCGCGAGACGAGTTCGCCGAGCGCGGTGAAGTCACCGAGCTCCACCGTCACCCGCACCTGCCCGTGGTACGCGCGCACCCGCTCGCCCCGGCCGTGCCTGCCCAGTTCGGGGCTGACCGAGAACGAGCCCGTCTCCAGCTGCTCCACCGCCTCCCCGTACGACTTGACGAGGTCGAGGACGGCCGCGTTGCGGCGGGTGAGGTCCTCCAGCGCGGTACGGCGGTCGGTGCCGCGCGCGGTGACCGTCACGCCGAGCCGGGCGATCTCCGGGTCGACGTCGAGCACGGCCTGGCCCCGGACCGCGATCCGGGGGGCGTCGGGGGTGCCGTAGGGCAGGTGCGGGGACGGGTCGGTCATCTCGGCTCCATGGGTCGGCTGGGTGCGGCCCACTCTCGCACCGGCCCGCCCCGTAAGGCACCCACCCGGTCTTCCAGCTGACGTCCGAGCCCCCTGCCGGACGCCTGAGCCGCCTGCCGGATGCCTAAGCATCCCGCCGGACGCCTAAGCATCCCGCCCGGCCGCCCCGGGCGGATCTAAGGCCCCGCCGCCGCGTGGATGCGGCACTCTCCCGATGTGCCAGGACCCCCTGGGAGGCGAGAGTTGAGGCATCGCAGGAAGCGATGAACCACCAACTCGAGCCCCACCCGGGGCACCAGGGAGCCGAAGATGTTCGAGCACACGATGTACAAGGTGAACCAGGCCGAGCTGCTCCGCGAGGCCGCCGCCCAGCGGCTGGTCCACCAGGCCCGCGTCGCCCGCCGGGCCCGGCGGAACGCGGAGCACGAAGGCGAAGGTCGGGTGAGCCAACTGCGCGACCTGCGCGACCGCTTCGCGCACGCCGCCTGAGCACCCGCGAGAACCGCGATGACCTTGACCGTCCCCACGGGTGCCGCGGAACCGGACCGCTGTGCGATGCTCGGCTCCGTGGAGACCAGGTCTTTCAGCCCCGTGTTCGTCGGCCGCGCCGGTGAACTGACCGCCTTGACCGAAGCGCTCGCCCGCGCCACCGCGGGCGAGCCGCAGGCGTTGCTGGTGGGCGGTGAGGCCGGGGTGGGCAAGACCCGGCTCATCGAGGAGTTCACCAACGCCGCCTGCGACGCGGGCGCCGTGGTCGCGGTCGGCGGCTGCGTCGAGATCGGCGCCGACGGCCTGCCCTTCGCCCCGTTCTCCACCGCCCTGCGCACCCTGCGCCGCCGGCTGCCCGACGAGCTCGCCGCGGCCGCCGAAGGCCAGGAGGAGGAGCTGGCCCGGCTGCTGCCGGAACTCGGCGAGGCCAGCCGGGAGAGCGGCGAGGACGGCACCGCCCGCCTCTTCGAGCTCACCGTACGGCTCCTTGAGCGGACCGCCGCCGACCGCACGGTCGTCCTGGTCCTCGAAGACCTGCACTGGGCGGACGCCTCCACCCGCCATCTGCTCGCCTATCTCCTGCGCACCCTGCGGCGCGGCCGGCTGGTCGTGGTCGCCACCTACCGCGCCGACGACATCCACCGCCGCCATCCCCTGCGCCCCCTGCTCGCCGAACTCGACCGCCTGCGCACGGTCCGGCGCATCGAGCTGTCCCGCTTCAACCGGGGCGAGGTCCACCGCCAGCTCACCGGGATCCTCGCCGTCGAACCCGAACAGGCGCTGGTGGACGAGATCTTCGCGCGCTCCGACGGCAACGCCTTCTTCGTGGAGGAGCTGAGCGTGTGCCACGAGTCGGGCTGCGTCCCCGGCGGCGGCCTCAGCGAGTCCCTGCGCGACCTGCTGCTCGTACGGGTCGAGGCGCTCTCCGAGGACGCCCAGCTCGTCGTCCGCATCCTCGCCGAGGGCGGCTCCACCGTGGAGCACCCGCTGCTCGCCGCGGTCTGCCGGCTCGCCGAGGACGACCTCAACGCGGCCCTGCGCGCGGCCGTCGGCGCCAACATCCTGCTGCCGACGGAGGACGGCGACGGCTACCGGTTCCGCCACTCGCTGGTCCGCGAGGCCGTCAGCGACGACCTGCTGCCCGGCGAGCGCTCCCGCCTCAACCGCCGTTACGCCCAGGCCCTGGAGGCCGACCCCTCCCTCGTCCGCGCCGACGAGCGCGCCACCCGTCTGGCCAGCTACTGGTACTCCGCGCACGACGCCGCCAAGGCGCTGCCCGTGGTGCTGCGCGCGGCCGTCGAGGCCCGCAAGCGGCACGCCTACTCCGAGCAGCTGCGCCTGCTCGAACGCGGCATGGAGCTGTGGGACTCGGTCCCCGCCGAAGTCCGCGCCGACCTGCGCCCGTTGGACTACGCGGGCGCCTACCCCTCCTGCGACACCTGCGACCCCGCCACCACCCCGCTCGGCTATCTCGACCTGCTCGCCGAGGCCGCCGTCGCGGCCCGCTTCTGCGGTGAGCGCGAACGCGCCGTGAAGATCGCCAAGCGCGCCCTGCGGATCATCGAGGCCGAGGAGACGGACGCCCCGCCCGGCGCCCCCCACAGCGACCCGCTGCGGGCCGCCTGGTTCTGGACCGAGCTCTCCAAGCTGGTGCAGAACCTCGGGCGCGGCGACGGCTGGGACGAGCTCGCCACCGCCCAGGAGCTGGTGCGCGGACTGCCGCCGTCCGCCGTGCACGCGGCGGTCCTGGCCACCGCCGCGGGCTGGGGCATGCTGCACCGGCCCGGCCCCGAGTCGCTCGCCGCCGCCGAACGGGCCGTGGAGTACGCCAAGCTGGTCGACGCCGAGGAGACCGAGCTCAACGCCCGGCTCACCCTGGGCGGCCTGATGGTCGACGCGGGCGACATCGAGGGCGGCCTCGCCCTGATGCGCGGCGTCATCGACCGCTCGCTGGAGATCGGCCTCGTCGCCGAGGCGGGCCGTGGCCATGTGAACCTCTCCTCCAGTCTCGAATCGGTCGGCCGTTCCCAGGAGTCCGCGCGGACCGCGGCCCAGGGCGTACGGGTCTCGCGCAAGTTCGGCCTCCTCGACAACGAGGCCTGGGCCGCGACCAACGAGTCCGACGCCCTGCTCAGCCTCGGCCGCTGGGACGAGGCCGCCGAGCGCGTCGAGTGGGTCCAGCGCTCCGGGGTGGGCGGCAAGCCCCGGGGCTACGCCGCGCTCCGCCTTGCCCAGCTGTCCTTGCTCCGCGGCGAGCTGGAGCTCGCCGAAGCCCGTCTCGCCGACGCCGTGGGCTACTTCGGCGCCCGCGACCCGCTCCCGCAGAACGCGTTGCAGGTGGCCCGCGCCGAGCTCGCCGTCGCGGCCGGCCAGGGCCGGTTCGCCGACGCGCGCGCCGTGCTCGCCCGTGCCGTCGAGGGCGGCTTCCCGCCCGGCACCCAGCGGTACGGCTGGCCGCTGCTGATCACCGCGGCCGCCGTGGAGGCCGATCTGCGCGGGCTGCCCGCCGCCGGGCCCGGCCGGGCCGAGTCCCTGGACCTGATCCGCTCGGCGGCCCGGACGATGGCCACCCCCAGCCCGCTCGCCAAGGCGTACGCCCTGTGCGTCGAGGCGGAGCTGGCCCGCGCCGACGGCCGGGACAGCGCCGCCCGCTGGGAGGCGGCCGCCACCGCGCTCCAGCCCCTGGAGCGCCCCTACGAACTCGCCCGGGTCTGCCACCGGTGGGCCGCCGCGCTGCTCGCGGAGGGCAACCAGCGCGAGAGGGTCGGCACGCTGCTGCGGCAGTCGCACTCCGCCGCCGTACGCCTCGGGGCCCGGCCGCTCGTGGAGGAGCTGGAGCTGCTGGCCCGCCGGGCCCGGCTGCCGCTGACCGCGCCGGAGCCCGCCGTCCCGGATGAGCCCGCCGACCCGGCCGGGGCGCTCGGGCTGACCAGCCGGGAGCAGGACGTGCTGCGCCTGGTCGCCGCGGGACACAGCAACCGCCAGATCGCCGAGGAGCTGTACATCTCCCCGAAGACGGCCAGCGTGCACGTCTCCAACATCCTGGCCAAGCTGGGCGTCTCGGGCCGGGGCGAGGCCGCCGCCCTGGCCCACCGGCTCAGCCTCTTCACGGAGAAGGTGGCCTGACGTCACGGAGAGGGCGAAGAGGGCGGCCGGGGGCCGGGGCGGGGTGTGCGGGGGCGGCGCCCCGTCCCCTTACGCCACCTCCAGTTCCAGCCCCTTACGTCACCTCCAGTTCCAGGATCTTGTCGTCGCCCGGCTTCGGGGTGCCCCGGCCGTCGGTCGCGCTGGTGACCAGGAGCAGGGTGTGCGGCCCCGTCGCGATCACCGTGCGCAGCCGTCCGTACGTGGACGTCAGGAACGCCTGGGGCGGCGCGAGCGGTTTGGTGCCGTCCAGCGGGATGCGCCACAGCCGCTCGCCGCGCAGGGACGCCATCCAGATACTCCCCGCCGCGTACGCGACACCGCTCGGTGAGGCGTCCGCGGTCTTCCACTGCTCCACCGGGTCCACGAACCCCGGTTTCCTTCCCTTGCCCTCGACCAGCGGCCAGCCGTCGTTGTCACCCGGCCCGATCACGTTCAGCTCGTCCCAGGTGTCCTGGCCGAACTCCGAGGCCCACAGCCGGTTCGCGCCGTCCCAGGCCAAGCCCTGCACATTGCGGTGGCCGGACGAGTACACCACCGAGTCCGCCTCGGGGTTGCCGTGCACCGGCTGCCCGTCCGGGGTCATCCGCAGGATCTTGCCGCCCAGCGACTTCTTGTCCTGGGCCAGGCCCCGGTCGCCCGTCTCGCCGGTGCCCGCGTACAGCATCTTGTCCGGGCCGAAGGCGATCCGGCCGCCGTTGTGGATGGTGCCCTTGGGGATGCCCCGCAGGATGGTGTCGGGCGCCCCCAGCTGTTCGCCCGCCGGGCGCTTCTCGTCGTAGATCATGCGGGCGATGCGGTTGTCGGACTCGGTGGTGAAGTACGCGTACACCTGGTGGTCCGAGGCGAACGCGGGGGACAGCGCCAGGCCGAGGAGGCCGCCCTCGCCGCCCGGCTGCACCCCCGGCACGCTGCCGATCACGGTCTGCTTGCCGGCCGCGTCGACCCGGCTGACCGTGCCCTCGTCGCGCGAGGCGACCAGCAGGCCCCCGTCGGGCAGCGGGGCCACGCCCCAGGGCGACTTCAGGCCCTGGGCCACGGTTCTGGTGACCTTGACCGAGCCCTTGGGCGGGGGGAGCTCGGCGGTGGAGGCGGGGGCGGAGGACTTCGGGGAGGTGGTCGCGGGCGACGAGCGGGCGCCGTCGTCAGGGCGCGGGGTGGTCCCGGACGAGCACCCGGCCACCAGCGCCAGCGCGGCAGCGGCCAACAGGGCCGTCAGAGCAGGACGTTGCACGGTTCGCTTCCTTTCGGGCGGCTGCGGTCCCTACGGTACTTACACCGCCCGAGCCTCTCAGGTTCCCGATCGTGTTCGCGGCGCTCCGGCCGAGCGCGGGCTTCCACCGAAACCAGCCGCGCCCCATCGCCCTCGTCCCTCAGTCCCACGACCCCCGGGCCCCCGGCAGCCGCTCGATCTCCGCCTCGTCCCGGGCCGTCAGGACCAGCCCGGCCGCCGCGGCGTTCTCGCGGGCCCACTCCTCGCGCTTGGTGCCCGGCACCGGGACCACGTGCGGGCCCCGGCCGAGCAGCCAGGCCAGGGCGACCTGGGCCGGGGTCACCCCGTCCCCGTGGCGCGCCGCGACCCGGCGCAGCCCCGCCACCACGGGCTGGTTGGCCGCCATCATCTCGGCGGTGAAGCGGGGGTGCCGGGCCCGTACGTCGTCCGGCTCGAAGCCCTGGCCCGGGGTGAGCGTGCCGGTGAGGAAGCCGTTGCCGAGCGGCATCGCGGCCAGGAAGCCCACGCCCCGCGCCGCGCACCACGGCAGCAGCGCGTCCAGCGCCTCGCGCGACCACACCGACAGCTCCGCCTGGACGGCGCTGACCGGGAACACCTGCTGTACGCGCTCCAGTTGACGAATCGTCACTTCATGAGGAGGGCCCGACCGGCGGGACACCCGCGCGCCCGTCGCGCACAC
This sequence comes from Streptomyces sp. NPDC023838, assembly GCF_040639555.1. Lineage (NCBI taxonomy): Bacteria > Bacillati > Actinomycetota > Actinomycetes > Kitasatosporales > Streptomycetaceae > Streptomyces > Streptomyces sp. NPDC023838. The sequence goes on along the minus strand of NZ_JBFAAD010000009.1, from coordinate 106,019 downwards.
CCCGAGCGCCCGCACCTTGCCCGCCGTCACCAGCTCCGCCATCGCGCCCCAGGTCTCCTCGACCGGCACCTCCGGGTCCGCCCGGTGCAGCTGGTAGAGGTCGATCACGTCCGTCTGGAGCCGCCGCAGCGAGGCGTCGCAGGCGCGCTTCACATAGCCGGGGCGGCCGTTGGCCACCACATGCGCGTCCCCGCCCACCAGCAGTCCGCACTTGGTGGCGACGAAGGCGTCGGCCCGGCGCTCCTTCAGGGCCCGGCCCACCAGGAGCTCATTGGTGAACGGGCCGTACATGTCCGCCGTGTCGAGCAGGCTGGACCCGGCGTCGAGCGCGGCGTGCACGGCGCGCAGCGAGTGGTCCCCGCGCTGCTGCGACGTGGTGTAACCCCAGCTCATCGGCATACAGCCGAGGCCGATCGCGCCCACCTCCAGGGCCGCCGCACCGATAGTCCTGCGCTCCAACTCCCCGTACCCCTCCGTACCGCCCTGGGTGTGACCCCCAAACTAACCTCTGGCCGCCACGGGTCCTGACATAGCCTCCGGGCATGACTGCAGACGTGTGGCTCCCCTTCCAGGCCGACGAGATCCCAGGGCTTCCCGACGGCCTCACCTACCGCTTCTGGGACGGCGGTCCGGACTATCCCGCCGACCCCGCCGCGTGCGCCTTCTACGTGGTCCCGTACATGAAGGGCAGCGAGACCGCGGTGCGGCCGCTCGCCGCGATGAGCGGGGTACGGGTCGTACAGACCCTGTCGGCGGGCATCGACCACGTACAGCCGGGTCTGGGCTCGCTGCCGCAGGGCGTACGGCTCTGCAACGCGCGCGGTGTGCACGAGGCGTCCACCGCCGAGCTCACCCTCGCGCTGATCCTGGCCTCGCTACGGGGGATTCCCTCGTTCGTCGCGGGACAGGAGAAGGAGGAGTGGCGGTCCGGCTTCTATCCGGCCCTCGCCGACAAGTCGGTGCTGATCGTCGGGTACGGATCGATCGGCGCGGCCATCGAGGACCGGCTCGCGCCGTTCGAGTGCGCCCGGGTGGCGCGCGTGGCGCGCTCCTGGCGCACGACTGCGCGCGGCCCAGTGCATCCCCTCACCGAACTGCCCGCACTCCTCCCCGAAGCCGACGTGGTGGTCCTCTCCACGCCGCTCACCGAGCAGACGAAGGGCCTGGCGGGCGCAGAGTTCCTGGGCCGCATGAAGGACGGCGCGCTCCTGGTGAACGTGGCCCGGGGCGCGGTCGTGGACACCCATGCGCTCCTCGCCGAGCTGGAGAGCGGCCGCATCCGCGCCGCCCTCGACGTCACCGACCCCGAGCCGCTGCCCGCCGGACACCCGCTGTGGCATGCGCCGAACGTTCTGATCAGCCCTCATGTCGGGGGCTCCACTTCGGCGTTCCTGCCGCGCGCGCAGGCGCTGCTCGCCCGCCAGCTGACGAAGTACGCGGCCGGGGTGCCGCTGGACAACGTGGTCCTGACGATCGAGTAGGGCCGCCCCGCCTTCGATTGGCAACTCTGCGCACCGGTCCGAGTGCGATCCGTGCCCACAACCCCCTTGGCGGTCACGGAGCGTAGAGGAACTATGTCCCTGAGTGACGAGACTGGTGTATCGTCCCGACCGGGGGCTGCGCCGCGCGTCTGGCGGCGCGGGGGAGCGCATGTCACAGCGAGGGGGGCGACGGGCGATGCACGGCCAATGGACCAACGATCCGACGCGGCGGAGCCGCCGACGGCTACCCCGAGGCGTAAGGGCGGGGCTCCCGAGGGGCCGCACCCGGCTCAGGATCCGCAGCCGGGCCCGCACCCGGATGCCGGCCAGGAGCCGCCCGCCGGCGAGGACGGCCCGCCCGCCCTCCCCGGCCGCCCGCCCGGCGGCCGCGAGGGCCCACCCGCCGGGCCGGGCGAGCGGCCCCGGGGTGTCCCGCACCCGTACCGCGTCCGGACCCGGAGGGGCCCGGTGAGCGCCCCGGGAGCGGTGCTGCCCCGCCGGCCCGTCCCCGACGGCGGGACGAGCCTGGTCTCCCAGCTCGTCCTCGCGGTGATCTGCGCGGCGTACGCGACAGGGGCGGCGTTCGGCTGGGGATCCTCGGAAGTCGCCGACGTGATGGGGGACTTCGGGCTCAGCGCCGCGGCGATGGCGGCCTCGGTCTCCTGCTTCCTCTACGCGCGCGGAGGCGCCGGGGAGGGGGAGAACCGCTTTCGGCCCGCGTGGCTCCTCTTCTCGTTCTCCTCCGCCATGGCGGCGAGCGGCAACGGAGTCTGGGGGTGGTACCAAGTGGTGCTCGAGCACCCGGTCCCCTCGCCCTGCGTGGCCGACCTGTTCTTCCTGCTCTTCGCGCCGCCCGCGATCGTGGGGCTCCTTGTGCTGGCCAAGCGTCCGGTCACCCGGGCGGGCTGGGTCTGCCTGGCCCTCGACTCCTGGCTGATCGGCGGCTCGCTGCTGACCCTCTCGTGGAGCCTGGCCCTCGCGCACACCGCGCACTTCGAGGGCGAGAGCGTCGCGCGGGCCGCGCTGGCGCTCGCGTACCCACTGCTCGACATCGTGCTCGTGAGCATGGTGCTCGCGCTGCACTTCCGGCGCTCCACCGCCAACCGGTCGGCGATCAACACGGCCATCGCCGCGCTCGCCCTGACCGTGCTGTGCGACGCGCTGTACACCTCGCCGCTGCTGCGCGAGCACTACCGCTCCGGCCAGCTCCTGGACGCGGGCTGGTTCGCCGCCTCGCTGCTGCTCGCCTACGCGCCGTGGGGCGCCCGCAGGATCGCCCCGAGCCTGCCGTTCGCGCCACCGCCGCCGCCCCGGCGGCCCGGCGCGCTCCCGGCCAGCAGGCCGATCGCGGGCTCGCTGGGCGCGCTCACGCCGTACCTCGCGGCCACCGTGTGCACCCTGGGGATCCTCTACAACGTCATCGAGGGCCGCCGGGTCGACCGCGTGGTGGTCTTCACCGGGTGCACGGTGGTGCTGGCGCTCGTGGTGCGCCAGGGGATCATGCTCGTGGACAACATCGCGCTCACCCACGAACTGGCCCAGAAGGAGAACCACTTCCGCTCCCTGGTGCAGGGCTCCAGCGACGTCATCATGATCGCCGCGCCCACCGGCATACTGCGCTACGTCAGCCCCGCCGCCGCGGGCGTCTACGGGCGGGACGCGGAGGACCTGATCGGCTCCGAGCTGGCCTCCCTGATCCACCCGGAGGACCTGGGCCGGGTCGTGCACGAGGTGCGGCGCTTCCTGGCCACGCCTCCGGCGGAGGAGCCGACCAGCAGGATCGAGTGCCGCTTCAAGTCCGGCACCGGCGAGTGGCTGAACGTGGAGTCGACCATCAACCGCCACCAGGGCGGCCTCATCCTCAACAGCCGGGACGTCACCGAACGGGTGCGCCTGCAGGCCCAGTTGCAGCACAACGCCGAGCACGACCCGCTCACCGACCTGCCCAACCGCGCCCTGTTCACCGAGCGGGTGCGCCAGGCGCTGAGCGGCCGCCGCGCCTCCGACCCCGGCACGGCGGTGCTCTTCATCGACCTCGACGGCTTCAAGCAGGTCAACGACACCATCGGCCACCAGGCCGGCGACGAGCTGCTGATCCAGGCGGCCCGCCGCCTCCAGGACTCGGTGCGCGCGGGCGACACCGCGGCCCGCCTCGGCGGCGACGAGTTCGCCGCCCTGATCCTCGGCGACGGCGGCCGCGACCGGGCGGCCCGCCAGCGCCAGGTGTACGAGATCGCCGACCGGCTGCGCCTGACGCTCTCGCAGCCGTACCAGATCGACGGCAACGAGGTACGGGTCGCGGCCTCCATCGGCGTCGCCTTCGCCGAGCGCGACGTCAGCGCCCGCGAGCTGATGCGCAACGCCGACCTCGCGATGTACCGGGCCAAGTCCGGCGGCAAGAACCGCGTCGAGATGTACGCGCCGACGATGCAGGCCGAGGTCGTCCGCAAGACCGAGGTGGCCGCCCGCCTGCGCACCGCGCTGCACGAGGGCGAGTTCGCGCTGCTGCACCAGCCGGTGGTCAACCTGACCACCGGGCGGGTGGCCGCCGTGGCCGCGCAGGCGCGCTGGAGATCGGCCCAGGGGATCCTGTTCACCCCGGCCGAATTCCTACGGGTCGCCGACGACGGCGAGCGCACGGCCGAGCTGGGCCGCTGGCTCCTCGAAGAGGCCGTCGAGCAGGCCGCCGAGCGGCGCCGGGCCGGGCACCACACCCCGGTCGCGATCCGCCTCCCGGCCCGCCGGCTGCTGGACAAGTCGATGCCGCTCGGATCGGTGGAAGCCCTGCTGACCAGGCACGGGCTGCCGTCCGGAGCCCTGGTGATCGAGCTGTCCGAGAGCGACCCCAGGATCTCCTTCGACGAGCTGGAGCGCCGTCTGGTGGCCCTGCGCCGGCTCGGCGTGCGGATCGCCCTGGACGGGTTCGGCAGCGGATACGCGGCGATCAACGCCCTGCGCCGGCTCCCCATCGACGTACTGAAACTGGACAGGGGCCTGGTCGAGGGCGTGGTCGAGTCCGCCCGGCTGCACAAGATCACCAGCGGGCTGCTGCGGATCGCCTGCGACCTCGGGATGCAGTCCGTGGCCGACGGCGTGGACGTGCCGGAGCAGGTGCTCGCGCTGCGGGCCATGGGGTGCACCCACGGGCAGGGCATGGCCTTCTCCGGGCCGCTCGACGAGTACCGGCTGCGCCGGTCCCTGGTGCGGGGCACTTTCCCGGTGCCGGGCGGGGCCGCGTTGCCCGTGCTCAGTGGCCGGTCGCTGCCCTCCGTCCGGGTCAATCACTCAAATAGTGAGACACCCGTCCCACCCACTTGACACTACCGGGGCGCCGGGGGGAGGGTCATTGCCATGCGCACCCGAATTCTCGTACTTGGAAAGCGCGTCGGCTGAAGCCGGGCCCCCACGCGGGCCCAGTGGACCACACCCCGACGCGCTCCCCTCGCTTGCCTCACGGCACGAGGGGTTTTTTGTTGCACTGGCACCCCTGAAGCACGACAGCGATCTCGACCAAACCCCTGCAAAAACCCTCAGCTTCGAGAAGAGAATGCCGATGACCGAGCAGGCCACCGGGGCCCACCATCCGCAGCCGCGGGCCCGTAACGGCGGACACCACGCCGCCACCGTTGAGCACGTCACGGGCGCGCAGTCCCTCATCCGCTCTCTTGAGGAAGTCGGGGCCGAGACCGTCTTCGGCATTCCGGGCGGCGCCATCCTCCCGGCGTACGACCCGATGATGGACTCCACCCGGGTCCGTCACGTCCTGGTCCGCCACGAGCAGGGCGCCGGTCACGCCGCCACCGGCTACGCGCAGGCCACCGGCAAGGTCGGCGTCTGCATGGCCACCTCCGGCCCGGGTGCCACCAACCTGGTCACGCCGATCGCGGACGCCCACATGGACTCCGTCCCGCTGGTCGCGATCACCGGCCAGGTCTCCTCCAAGGCGATCGGCACCGACGCCTTCCAGGAGGCGGACATCGTCGGCATCACCATGCCGATCACCAAGCACAACTTCCTGGTCACCAAGGCCGAGGACATCCCGCGCACCATCGCGGAGGCCTTCCACATCGCCTCCACCGGCCGCCCGGGACCGGTCCTGGTCGACATCGCCAAGGACGCCCTCCAGGCGCGCACCACCTTCTCCTGGCCGCCGCACATGGACCTGCCCGGATACCGCCCGGTCACCAAGCCGCACGCCAAGCAGATCCGCGAGGCCGCCAAGCTGATCGTCCAGGCCAAGCGCCCGGTCCTGTACGTCGGCGGCGGCGTCCTGAAGGCCGGCGCCACCGCCGAGCTGAAGGTCCTCGCGGAGCTCACCGGAGCGCCCGTCACCACCACCCTGATGGCGCTCGGCGCCTTCCCCGACAGCCACCCGCTGCACGTGGGGATGCCCGGCATGCACGGTGCGGTCACCGCCGTCACCGCGCTGCAGAAGTCCGACCTGCTGATCGCGCTCGGCACCCGCTTCGACGACCGGGTCACCGGCAAGCTGGACAGCTTCGCCCCGTACGCGAAGATCATCCACGCGGACATCGACCCGGCCGAGATCGGCAAGAACCGCGAGGTCGACGTGCCGATCGTGGGCGACGCCCGCGAGGTCATCGCCGATCTGGTGCAGGCCGTCCAGGCCGAGCACACCGAGGGGCACACGGGCGACTACACCGCCTGGTGGAACGACCTCAACCGGTGGCGCGAGACCTACCCGCTCGGCTACGACCAGCCGGACGACGGCAGCCTCTCGCCCCAGCAGGTCATCCAGCGCATCGGCGAGCTCGCCCCCGCCGACACCATCTACGCGGCCGGCGTCGGCCAGCACCAGATGTGGGCCGCCCACTTCATCAACTACGAGCGCCCGGCCACCTGGCTGAACTCCGGCGGCGCCGGAACGATGGGGTACGCGGTTCCGGCGGCCATGGGCGCCAAGGCCGGCATGCCGGACCGCCCGGTCTGGGCGATCGACGGCGACGGCTGCTTCCAGATGACCAATCAGGAGCTCACCACGTGTGCGCTCAACAACATCCCGATCAAGGTCGCCATCATCAACAACGGCGCCCTCGGGATGGTCCGCCAGTGGCAGACCCTCTTCTACAACCAGCGCTACTCCAACACCGTGCTGCACAGCGGTCCGGAGGCCACCGGCCTGGAGCCGAGCGCCGGCACCCGCGTCCCGGACTTCGTGAAGCTGTCGGAGGCCATGGGCTGTTACGCGATCCGCTGCGAGCGCCCGGAGGACCTGGACAAGGTGATCGAGGAGGCCAACTCGATCAACGACCGTCCGGTCGTCATCGACTTCATCGTCCACGAGGACGCCCAGGTGTGGCCGATGGTCGCCGCCGGCACCTCCAACGACGAGGTCATGGCCGCCCGGGGCGTCCGTCCCGACTTCGGCGACAACGAAGACGACTGAGAGAGCAGAGAGAGACCGTCACCATGTCGACCAAGCACACGCTCTCCGTCCTGGTGGAGAACACCCCCGGCATCCTCGCCCGGATCGCCGCGCTCTTCTCCCGTCGCGGCTTCAACATCGACTCGCTCGCCGTCGGTGTCACCGAACACCCCGACATCTCCCGCATCACCATTGTGGTCAATGTCGAGGACCTGCCCCTGGAGCAGGTGACGAAACAGCTCAACAAGCTGGTCAACGTCCTGAAGATCGTCGAACTCGAGCCCAGCGCTGCGATCCAGCGTGAACTCGTTCTGGTGAAAGTGCGGGCCGACAACGAAACGCGCTCCCAGATCGTCGAGATCGTCCAGCTGTTCCGCGCCAAGACCGTCGACGTCTCGCCCGAGGCCGTGACCATCGAAGCCACCGGCGGCGCCGACAAGCTGGAGGCGATGCTCAAGATGCTGGAGCAGTTCGGCATCAAGGAGCTCGTCCAGTCCGGGACGATCGCCATAGGGCGCGGCTCGCGGTCCATCACCGACCGCAGCCTGCGGGCCCTGGACCGCACGGCCTGAACCCGTACCTCGCGGTGTTCGTATCGCGAGACTCAAAACTTCCCGACGCATCCCCGCCGTACGGTGGGACGCAACACCAGCACACCAAGGAGATATCCCAGTGGCCGAGCTGTTCTACGACGACGACGCCGACCTGTCCATCATCCAGGGCCGCAAGGTCGCGGTGATCGGTTACGGCAGCCAGGGCCACGCCCACGCGCTGTCGCTCCGTGACTCGGGTGTCGACGTCCGCGTCGGTCTGCACGAGGGCTCCAAGTCCAAGGCCAAGGCCGAGGAGCAGGGCCTGCGCGTGGTCACGCCCGCCGAGGCCGCCGCCGAGGCCGACGTCATCATGATCCTGGTCCCGGACCCGATCCAGGCCCAGGTCTACGAGGAGTCCATCAAGGACAACCTGAAGGACGGCGACGCGCTGTTCTTCGGCCACGGCCTCAACATCCGCTTCGGCTTCATCAAGGCCCCCGCGGGCGTCGACGTCTGTATGGTCGCCCCCAAGGGCCCGGGCCACCTGGTCCGCCGCCAGTACGAGGAGGGCCGCGGCGTCCCGTGCATCGCGGCCGTCGAGCAGGACGCGACCGGCAACGGCTTCGCGCTCGCGCTCTCGTACGCCAAGGGCATCGGCGGCACCCGGGCCGGCGTCATCAAGACGACCTTCACCGAGGAGACCGAGACCGACCTGTTCGGTGAGCAGGCCGTGCTCTGCGGTGGCACCTCCGCGCTGGTCAAGGCGGGCTTCGAGACCCTCGTCGAGGCGGGCTACCAGCCGGAGATCGCCTACTTCGAGTGCCTGCACGAGCTGAAGCTCATCGTCGACCTGATGTACGAGGGCGGCCTGGAGAAGATGCGCTGGTCGGTCTCCGAGACCGCTGAGTGGGGCGACTACGTCACCGGCCCCCGCATCATCACCGCCGACACCAAGGCCGAGATGAAGAAGGTCCTCGCGGAGATCCAGGACGGCACGTTCGCCAAGAACTGGATGGACGAGTACCACGGCGGTCTGAAGAAGTACAACGAGTACAAGACCCAGGACGAGAACCACCTCCTGGAGACCACCGGCAAGGAGCTGCGCAAGCTCATGAGCTGGGTGGACAACGAGGAGGCGTAAGCCTTCGCGAGAGGCCGCGGCGGTGCGCCGCGGCCTCTTGTCCATCCCGTCCACACCCGGACGGGTGACATTCCGCCACGGCGGAGAAGACCCCCCTGAGCACCACTAGACTGCTGCTCAATACATCGCGTCAGGCCCACAGCGTCGTGCGCTTCCACGCGGCTAAGCGACCCCGGAGAGAGGCAGGCACGTCCCCGCGCCGCCCGGCACGCACTCTCGCCGCGCCAGCCGAAGGCCCAAGTAGCTCCGCTACGAGGACCTTCACCCGGCACGCCGAGAGCACGCACCGAACGACGCGGGAACGCACCCACCTCTCTCCGGCGCCGCTCCCCCCTCCACCGCCTGCGGCCGTCGGGACGGCAGTCCGCAGCACTGGAACTGTGAGGACTCACGTGAGCTCGAAACCTGTCGTACTCATCGCTGAAGAGCTGTCGCCCGCCACCGTCGACGCCCTCGGTCCGGACTTCGAGATCCGGCACTGCAACGGAGCGGACCGCGCCGAACTGCTGCCCGCCATCGCCGACGTGGACGCGATCCTGATCCGCTCCGCGACCAAGGTCGACGCCGAGGCCGTCGCCGCCGCGAAGAAGCTGAGGGTCGTCGCCCGCGCGGGCGTGGGCCTCGACAACGTCGACGTCTCCGCCGCCACCAAGGCCGGCGTGATGGTCGTCAACGCCCCGACCTCGAACATCGTCACCGCCGCCGAGCTCGCCTGCGGCCTGCTCGTCGCCACCGCGCGCAACATCCCGCAGGCCAACACCGCGCTGAAGAACGGCGAGTGGAAGCGGAACAAGTACACCGGTGTCGAGCTGAGCGAGAAGACCCTCGGCGTCGTCGGCCTCGGCCGCATCGGCGTCCTGGTCGCCCAGCGCATGTCGGCCTTCGGCATGAAGATCGTCGCGTACGACCCCTATGTGCAGCCCGCGCGCGCCGCGCAGATGGGCGTCAAGCTCCTCACCCTCGACGAGCTGCTCCAGGTCGCGGACTTCATCACCGTGCACCTGCCCAAGACCCCCGAGACCCTCGGCCTCATCGGCGACGAGGCGCTCCACAAGGTCCAGCCGCACGTCCGCATCGTGAACGCGGCGCGCGGCGGCATCGTCGACGAGGCCGCGCTGTACTCGGCGCTCAAGGAGGGCCGCGTCGCGGGCGCGGGCCTGGACGTGTACGCCAAGGAGCCCTGCACGGACTCCCCGCTCTTCGAGCTCGACCAGGTCGTCTGCACCCCGCACCTGGGCGCCTCCACCGACGAGGCCCAGGAGAAGGCGGGCATCGCGGTCGCCCGCTCGGTGCGCCTGGCCCTCGCCGGTGAACTGGTGCCGGACGCGGTCAACGTCCAGGGCGGCGTCATCGCCGAGGACGTCAAGCCGGGGCTGCCGCTCGCGGAACGCCTGGGCCGGATCTTCACCGCGCTCGCGGGCGAGGTGGCGGTCCGCCTCGACGTCGAGGTGTACGGCGAGATCACCCAGCACGATGTGAAGGTGCTCGAACTCAGCGCGCTCAAGGGCGTGTTCGAGGACGTGGTGGACGAGACCGTCTCCTACGTCAACGCGCCGCTGTTCGCGCAGGAGCGCGGTGTCGAGGTCCGCCTCACCACCAGCTCGGAGTCGCCGGACCACCGCAACGTGGTCACCGTGCGCGGCACGCTCTCGGACGGCGAGGAGGTCGCGGTCTCCGGCACGCTGGCGGGCCCCAAGCACCTCCAGAAGATCGTGGCGATCGGTGAGTTCGACGTGGACCTGGCGCTCGCCGACCACATGGTCGTCCTGCGCTACGAGGACCGCCCGGGCGTCGTCGGCACGGTCGGCCGGATCCTCGGCGAGGCTGGTCTGAACATCGCGGGCATGCAGGTCGCTCGCGCCGAGGAGGGCGGCGAGGCGCTGGCCGTCCTGACCGTCGACGACACCGTCCCGCAGCCGGTGCTCACCGAGCTCGCGGAGGCGATCGGCGCGACGTCGGCGCGTTCGGTGAACCTGGTGGACTAGCTGTTCGGCTGCGGACCGTGGTGCGTTGCTCGCGCAGTTCCCCGCGCCCCTGGGTAGTCAGGGACGCGGGGCTGTGACATTTGCGGCTCCACCGCGTGGGCGCGACCAGCTGTGCACGGTCCGCAGCCGAAAGAACACTCTTGGTGTATGACGCCCATCTCGTCATACGCGTGTATTACACGAACGTATAAAACCCGGTAGGCTCCCCGCATGGGACACCGTGAGGATCTGCTCGAAGGCGCCAAGCGCTGCCTGCTGGAGAAGGGCTTCGCGCGCACGACCGCGCGGGACATCGTCAAGGAGTCGGGGACGAATCTGGCGTCCATCGGCTACCACTACGGATCCAAGGACGCACTGCTCGCGCAGGCGTACATCGCCCTGGTGGAAGGCGTCTCGGACGCCTTCGACGCCCCCGGCGGGACGGCGGCCACCGAACCCGGATCCCTGGAGCGCTTCCAGGAGGTCTGGTCGAACATCATCGCCACCATGGAGCAGCCCGGCTCGATGTGGCACCTCAGCATGGAGATCATCGCCATGGGCGACCAGCTGCCCGGCGTACGCGACCATCTGGCGAAGGCCCAGCGCGAGGGCGCGCGCGGCATCATCCCCATGTTCATGGGGGGCGTGGAGGCCGAGGTCGGCGACGACGAGGTCGACACGCTCGGCAAGTTCTACATGACGCTCATGATGGGGCTCATCGCCCAGTGGACCTTCGACCCGGGGACGGCGGCCAGCGGCGCCGAGCTGACCGAGGGGCTCCGGCGGCTCATCGCGGCGGCCGGACCCCGCAAGCCGTCACCGGCCTGACCGGGACGGCCGTCACAGGCGGGACGCCTTCAGCGCCATGTGGAGCAGCAGCCGGTCCTCGCCCGCGTCCAGGTCGAGGCCGGTGAGCTGCTCGACCCGGGAGAGCCGGTAGTAGAGGGTCTGGCGGTGGATGCCGAGCGCCGCCGCCGTACGGCCCGCCTGGCCCGCGCAGTCGAGGAACACCTCGGCGGTGCGGGCCAGTTCGGTGTGGGCGGGGGTGAGCAGGGCGCGGACCGCCACGTCGTGGGGTGCGCCGTCCGGGAGCGCGGTCAGCAGCCGGTACGGGCCGATCCCCGCCCACTGGGCGACCGGGCCGAGCCCGGGTTCGGCCAGTGCCGCCCGGGCCGCCGAGACCGCCTCGTGCCAGGAGGCGGGCAGCTCCCCGAGGCCCCGGCGGGCCGGGGCGACCCCGGCGGCGGCGGCCGGCCCCGCCGTGGCGCGCAGCCGCTCGGCGGCGGTCAGCGCGGGCGCGAGCGCGTCGGCCGAGCGGAGCCGGACGAGCGCGCCGAGCGCCTGGGCGGGCGGGCCGCTCGCGGACTCCCCGCCCTCCTCCTCGCCGGTGTCCCCCCACGGCACCGCGCACAGCACCGCCGCCCCGGGAACGGTCCGCACGGACGGAGTCTCCTGGGGCCAGGGGCTGACGCAGACCACCGCGTGCAGACCGTCGGCGTCCGGCCCGAGCGCCGCGCGCAGGGCCGCCGTCGCCATGTCGCGCTGCCAGCCCCGCCCGGCGGTCAGGGCCGCCTTGAACTCGCGGGAGAGGTCGGCGCCCGCCTGTGTCTCGTCGGCGAGCAGGCCGCCGATGCGGGAGGCCACCTCCATCGCGGCGGCGAGGCGGTCCTCGGCCGGGCCCGGGTCGGCGTCGAGCAGCCACACGTAACCGAGCACCACGCCCCGGTGGCGGACCGGCAGGCAGACGCGGTCGCGGAAGACGCCCGCCTCCGGGGCGGCCGGGATGCGGACCGGGCCGGTGGCGCGGGTGATGCCGAACCCCTCGAACCAGGCGCGGACCGCCGGGGTCGATCGGCGGGTCAGGATCGAGCGGGTGCGCACCGGGTCCATCGCCGAGTCGTCCTCGGAGTCGTGCGCACCGAAGGCGATCAGCCCGAAGTCCCGGTCCTCCAGGGTCGCGGGGGTGCCGAGCAGCGCCGAGATCTCATCGACCAGGTCCTGGTAGTCGCCCTTCACGCCTGCCATTCTCGCGCATACCGGCGCCGCCTTCAGACATCTGTCTGAGATGCGGGGCACGGATGCGTGACAGGTGTCGATGGCAGAGGATCGGAAGGATCCTTAGGTTTCACGGTGGTTCTCCGTGCCGTTCCCGGAACGTCGGTTTTCGGCCCCCTCTACCCCTTTCCATGGAGGTGCCCCGTGCTGGGTCCCGTGATCCTCGCCGCGTCGCGCAGCGACAAGATGCGCCGCTTCATCTCGGCCGCTCCCGGCACCAAGCAGGTCGTCGACCGGTTCATCGCCGGCGAGACGGTCGATCAGGTCGTGCCGATCGTCAAGGACGCCGCCGGCCGGGGCCTGGAGGTCACCCTGGACGTGGTGGGCGAGGACATCACCACCGTGGAGCAGTCGTACGCCGCGCGCGACGCCTACCTCCAGCTGATCGAGCGCCTCAAGGACCTGGACCTGGGCACCCGCGCCGAGATGTCGGTGAAGCTGTCGATGTTCGGCCAGGCGCTGGAGGGCGGCCACGAGCTGGCCCTCGCCAACGTCCGCCCGGTGGTCGAGGCCGCCGCCGCCATCGGCACCACGGTCACCCTGGACGCCGAGGACCACACCACCCTCGACTCGATGTTCGCCATCCACGAGGAGCTGCGGAAGGACTTCCCGCAGACCGGCTGCGTCATCCAGGCGTACCTCTTCCGTACCGAGGACGACGCCCGCCGCCTGGCCGCCGCCGGCAGCCGCGTCCGGATCGTGAAGGGCGCCTACAAGGAGCCCGCCTCCGTCGCGTACCAGGACAAGGGCGAGATCGACAAGGCGTACGTCCGCGTCCTGAAGATCCTCATGGACGGCGAGGGCTACCCGATGATCGGGTCGCACGACCCGCGCCTGATAAGCATCACCCAGGAGCTCGCGCGGCGCGCCGGGCGCAAACTGGATGAGTACGAGTTCCAGATGCTCTACGGCATCCGCAGCGACGAGCACGTGCGGCTGGCGGCCGAGGGCCACCGGATGCGCGTCTACACGGCGTACGGCACCGACTGGTACGGCTACTTCATGCGCCGCCTCGCGGAGAAGCCCGCCAACCTGCTCTTCTTCGCCCGCTCCATCCTCACCAAGGGCTGAGCCCACCACCCCTCACCAAGGAGTTCAGAGACTCATGGACGCTGTAACCCAGGTCCCCACTCCCGTCAACGAGCCGGTGCACGGCTACGCCCCCGGTTCGCCCGAGCGCGCGCGCCTGGAGGTCAAGCTCAAGGAGCTGGCCGAGAACCCGATCGAGCTGCCGATGACCATCGGCGGCGAGAAGCGGATGGGCGGCGGCGAGCGCTTCGACGTCGTGCAGCCGCACAACCACAAGGCCGTCATCGGCACCTTCGCCAACGCCACGACCCAGGACGCGCAAGACGCCATCGACGCCGCCCTGGCCGCCGCCCCGGCGTGGCGCGCGATGTCCTTCGACGACCGCGCCGCGATCATCCTGCGCGCCGCCGAGCTGCTGGCCGGCCCGTGGCGCGAGACGCTGGCCGCGTCCACCATGCTCGGCCAGTCGAAGACCGCCCAGCAGGCCGAGATCGACACCCCGTGCGAGCTCGTCGACTTCTGGCGCTTCAACGTGCACTACGCCCGCCAGCTGCTCGCCGAGCAGCCCCCGGCGAACTCCCCGGGCGTGTGGAACCGCATGGACCACCGTCCGCTGGAAGGTTTCGTCTACGCGATCACGCCGTTCAACTTCACGGCCATCGCGGGCAACCTGCCGACCGCCCCGGCCCTGATGGGCAACGTGGTCGTGTGGAAGCCGTCGCCGACCCAGACCCACGCCGCCGTGCTGCTGATGCAGCTCCTGGAGGAGGCCGGTCTGCCCAAGGGCGTCATCAACCTGGTCACCGGTGACGGCCTGGCGGTCTCCGAGATCGCGCTGAACCACCGCGACCTGGCGGGCATCCACTTCACGGGTTCCACCAAGACCTTCCAGCACCTGTGGAAGACGGTCGGCACCAACATCGAGAAGTACCGCACCTACCCGCGCCTGGTCGGCGAGACCGGCGGCAAGGACTTCGTCGTCGCGCACCCCAGCGCCGACCGCGCGGTCCTGAAGACCGCCCTGACCCGTGGCTCCTTCGAGTTCCAGGGCCAGAAGTGCTCGGCCTCCTCGCGCGCGTACGTCCCGGCGTCGATCTGGAACGACGGCTTCAAGGAGGAGTTCGCGGCCGAGGTCGACGGCATCACCATGGGTGACGTCACCGACCTGTCGAACTTCATCGGCGCGGTCATCGACGAGCGCTCCTTCGCCAAGAACAAGGCCGCGATCGACCGCGCGAAGGCCGACGCCTCCTGCACGATCGTCGCCGGCGGCACCTACGACGACTCGGTCGGCTACTTCGTCCGCCCGACCGTCATCGAGTGCTCGGACCCGGAGAACGAGGTCTTCACGACCGAGTACTTCGGCCCGATCCTGGCCGTCCACGTCTACGACGACGAGAAGTACGACGAGATGCTGACCCAGATGGAGTCGGTCTCGGACTACGCCCTCACCGGCTCGGTCATCGCGGGCGACCGCGCGGCGGCCGCGTACACGATGGACAAGCTGCGCTACGCGGCGGGCAACTTCTACATCAACGACAAGTCGACCGGCGCCGTCGTCGGCCAGCAGCCCTTCGGCGGCGGCCGCGCCTCGGGCACCAACGACAAGGCGGGCGCCCCGCAGAACCTGATGCGCTGGACGCTGACCCGCGCCATCAAGGAGACGCTGGTCCCGCCGACCGACTACACGTACCCCCACATGGGCTGACGGATAGTCACCTTCGAACCCCGCCCCTGTCCTTGGTCCCCCAACCGAGGACAGGGGCGGTTTCCATGTCGCGGCCCCTCGGCGCTCACAGCTTCCGTACGAGGAAGTCGTCGATGAGCGTGGCGATCTGGGCCGCGTGCGTCTCCAGGGCGAAGTGGCCGGTGGGCAGGAGGTGGACCTCGGCCTCGGGCAGGTCGTGCAGGAAGGCGAGCGCCCCGGCCGGGACGAAGATCTCGTCATGGGCGCCCCAGGCCGCGAGCAGCGGGACCCCGCTGGTGCGGAAGTACTCCTGGAAGGCCGGATACAGGTCGAAGTTGGAGCCGTAGTCGGCCATCAGGTCGAGCTGGATGGCGTCCTGGCCGTCGCGGGCCATCAGCGCCGCGTCATGGTGGTACGCGTCCGGGCTGACCAGCGACGGGTCCGGAAGGCCGTGCAGATACTGCCACGTGATCCCTTCCAGCGAGCGGATCTCGCGCACCGGCGCCTCCGTCTCGGGTGTGCGGTCGGCGATCAGCGCGAGCGGCGCCGCCCAGGCCTCGCCCAGGCCCTCGGTGTACGCGTTGCCGTTCTGCGTGATGATCGCCGTGATCCGCTCGGGGTGCGCGAGGGCGAGCCGCAGCCCGATGGGGGCGCCGTAGTCCTGGATGTAGAGCGCGAACCGGGTGAGGCCGAGCTGCTCGGTGAACTCCCCGGTCAGGGCTGCCAGGTTGGCGAAGGTGTACGCGTACGCGTCGGCCGGCGGCGCCGAGGAGTAGCCGAAGCCGAGGTGGTCGGGGGCGATCACGTGGTAGCGCGCGGCCAGCCGGGGGATCAGGTCGCGGAACATGTGGGAGCTGGTGGGGAAGCCGTGCAGGAGCAGCAGGGCGGGGGCGTCGGGCGAGCCCGCCTCCCGGTAGAAGATCTCCTGGCCGCCGACGGTCACGGTCCGGTGGTGGATCTGCTCCGCGCTCATGTCTAACCCCTCATGCTGCTTTGGGCGGTTGAGATGGTGTGCGTGCAGCGAACCACGGCCACGACTAACCAGTCAAGTGCACTTGAGTAGTTAGGTGTTCGGGTGCGTTACCTTGTCCGGCGATGGAACGTGACCATGGATGACGGCGGCACACCGCCCTGGGAGGCGGCCGCGCCGCTGGTGCGGGCCGCCCGGGGCGGGGACGCGCTGGCCATGGACGACCTGCTCAGGGCCGTCACGCCGTACGTCACCCGGCTCTGCGCGCCGATCGCCCCGGGCGACACCGCCGACGCCGTCCAGGAGTCGCTGCTCGCCGTCTTCCGGGGGCTGCGCGGGCTGCGGGATCCGCTCGCGTTCTACGGGTGGGTGCGCGCGGTCACCGTGCGGGAGGCGGTCCGGGTGGCCCGGCGCGGGGCCCGGGAGACACCCGCCGCCCCGGAGGAGATCACCCGGCTGGCGGAGCTGAAGGATCTGCTGGCGGAGGCCGTCGGCGGTGAACTCCGCGCCGACGTACGGGACCTGCTCGCCCGGCTGCCCGTCGACAAGCGCGCCGTTCTCGTCCTGCGCGAGCTGGAGGGGCTCGACGAGCGGGCCGTCGCCGAGCTGCTCGACATACCCGAGGGCACCGTGAAGTCACGGCTGAGCAGGGCCCGTTCCTCCTTCAGGAAGGCGTGGACGCGGTGAACCAGACCCCTGGCCCCCTCGCCCGGCTGCACGTTTTGGCCGCCGGGATGCGGGCCCCGCTGCACGCCGAGCGCCGCCTCGGCCTGCCCTTCGACCAGGTGTGGGCGGTCGTCGCCGACCTGGAGGGCGAGCTGCCCCATCTCCTGCCGTTCGTACGGGAGTTCCGCGTCCCGGCCGGCGACAGTGAGCGCAAGAGCGCCCGGGCGGTGGACGCGCTGGGGCTGCGCGGCGACTTCGCCGTGCGGCTCGCCCCGGGGTGGTGTCTGATGCAGTCCCGGCTGGTCACCATGGGCATGGCGGCCGAGCCGGACGGCGACGGCACCCGGTTCGCCGTCTGCGGCGCGCTGCGGCCCGCCGCACTCGGGCCCGTCCAGCGCGGCTACCGGCGGCTGCTGGGCGAGCGGCGGGCGCGCGCGTTCTTCCGCGAGGTCGAACGCCGGGCCGCGCTGCGCCCGCCGGAGGGCGGGGCGTAGGCCGGCCCCCCTGGCGGCGCGGGGAACGGCGCGAGTGGCCCCCACCGGGGCCCGCGGCCGGTCACCGCCCGACCGGCCCTAGTGAGCCGGTCTTGAGTTTCCGCGACACCACGTGAGGTGCGTCCAGCACCAAGCCGCTGGCTAGCGGACCGCCGATAACACGATCGGTGACGCAGAATCTCGAAATCGGGACACTAGCCCCGCGCCACCAGCCTCCGAACCTCCTCGGCCACCACCTCCGGCCGCTCCTGCGGCAGATGGTGGCCCGCGCCCGGCACGATCCGCACCCTCAGGTCGTCCGCGTACGGCTCGCCGGTGAGCAGCGTCGGCGGGATCACGGGGTCGAGCGCGCCGCCGAGGACCAGCGTCGGCACGGTCAGTCCACGGCGGCGGTGCGTGCCGCGCAGCCCGGCCGGGATCTCGTGCAGCACGTACTGCCAGAACAGCGCCTGCCCGGCGGTCGCCGACGCCCCGGTCGCCGCCACGTACTCCGCCAGCTCCGCCTCGCTCCACACCGCCGGGTCGGCCACCGCGCGGCGCAGCAGGCGGCGGGTGAACGCGGGCCAGTGGCGCAGCACGAGACGGCCGAGCACCGGGTACTCGACGAACGCCGTGAACCACATCCGCCACAGGTGGATCAGGGCCTGGCGGTGCGGGGTCCAGGGGTGTGCCATGTTCAGCGCCAGGAAGGCGCTGAAGCGCTCCGGGTGGCCCTGGCAGAGCCGGAAGCCCACGTTCGCACTCCAGTTGTGGGCGACCAGCGTCACCCGCTCCAGGCCCAGCGCGTCCAGCACGCCGAGCACATCGGCGGCGAGCGCGTCCGTGTCGTATCCGCGCCGGGTCGTCTGCGACCAGCCGAAGCCGCGCAGATCGACGCAGATCAGCCGGTGGTCGGCGGCGAGCAGCGGGATCAGACGGTGCCAGGCGTACCAGTGCTGCGGAAAGCCGTGCAGCAGCACGACGGGCTCGCCCCCGCCCGCCTCGGCCAGGTGCAGCCGGGCTCCGCGCACGGTGACGTGGCGGTGTGTGACGCCGTCGACCTGGGGCATGGGGCGGTCGCCGGCCGGTGAGTCGTTGCTGATTTCCATGGTCATGCACGCCAGGAGGCGCCCGGCCCCGCAAACGTTCCCACCGGTTTTCGAAGCTCCCCGCGCTCAGAACTCCACCAGCACCTGCTCCATCGGCTTCCGTACGAGATCGGGGACTTCGCAGTCGTCGGCGGGATAGCCGACCGGGATCACCGCGAACGCCTTCTCGTTCACGGGGCGCTCCAGCACCGCCGTACCTCCGGATCGCGGATCAGGACGAAGGTCCAGGGCTGCTGGTGCGCGCCCGAGGGGGCGGTCGCCGCGCAGGCCACGGCATCGCGGACCGCCTGCTCGGGGACCGGGTCGGGGGAGAACCGCCGTACCGTACGGCGCTCCCGCATCGTGTCGCACAGCGCCGCCGCGCGCGCCAGGGACTCGGCGGCGGGCATCCGGGCGGGGCGGTAGGGGACCGGGCGGTAGGGCTCGCCGTGGGTGGGCGTCCACTGCTGCTGTGTCGACGGTGACATGAAAGCGAGTCTGGTGGCGCCGTGCCCGGCACGGAAGGGCGCGAAGCGGCCTGCCACAGTGGGCGCATGACTGAGTCTCAGCACACCGCGCACACCTCGCAGCTCGGCCCGGACGGCCTGCCGAGAATCCGCGAACTGCTCGACACCGCCTTCGGAGGGGACTTCAGCGACGAGGACTGGGACCACGGGCTCGGCGGCGTCCACTCGTTCCTGGACGACGAGCGGGGGCTCGCCGCGCACGGCAGCGTGATCATGCGCCGGGTGCTGCACGGCGGCCGGTCCTACCGCGTCGGCTACGTCGAGGCCGTCGCCGTGCGCGAGGACCGGCGCCGCCAGGGCCTCGGCGGGCGGGTGATGGCCGCCCTGGAGCACGTGATCGACCAGGCGTACGCGTTCGGCGCGCTCTCCGCGTCCGACGAGGGCGCCGCGCTCTACCGGGCGCGCGGCTGGCAGGTCTGGCCCGGGCGGATCGAGGTCCTGAGCCCGGACGGGGTGGTGCGGCTCGCCGAGGAGGAGGGCACCACCTACGTCCGCCCGGCCGCGGGCCGCCCGCTGCCCGACCCCGCCCAGCCTCTGGTCTTCGACTGGCGCGACGGAGACGTGCTGTGAGGGTGCCCGGGCCCTACAGGGCGCCCGCGTCCCGCGCCGTCCACACCGACGGGTACAGCGGGCGGAAGCCCAGCTCGTCCCGGATCCGCAGGGTCGACACGATCGTGTAGAACGGGTCCGGGTCGGTGCGCTGCGCCAGCTCCGGGGGCACCTCGACCCCGTTGAGCTGGTGCAGCTCGACCGCCGTCACCGGGCAGTCGTCCGCGATGTTGTACTTGCGGCCCGCCACCCCGGGCGCGTACAGCAGCCGCATCAGACCCTGCGCCACGTCCGCGTGGTGCACCATCGGCAGCCGCTGGTACCCGGCCCACTGACCCGCCCAGTGCACCGAATACGCCAGGTGCGGGTCGCCCTCGCCGTAGACGAACGCCAGCGCGCCCACGCGCACGTCCAGACCGTGCTCGCGGTGCAGGGCGAACAAGCCCTCCTCGGCGGCCGCCTTGGACTCCGCGTACGTCCCCCACAGCGGGCCGCCGGGCAGCGGTTCGTCGTCCTCGGTCAGCGGACGCCCGCGCCCCAGGCCGTACGCGAGGTTCGACGACACCTGGACGAACCGGCTCACCCCGGCCTCCAGCGACGCCCGGCCGAGCGCGAGCGCCGCGTCGCGGTTGACCGCGCGGTTCTCCTCGTCCGGCACATCGCGGTACGCCACCGCGAGGTTCACCACCGCGTCCACCCCGGCCAGCGCCTTGCGCACGGACTCCTCGCTGCGCACGTCGCCGACCGCCACCTCATGGGCGCCGAGGGCGGCACCGCGCGCCTCGTCGCGCACCAGGACCCGCACCACGTCGGCCCGTTGGACCAGCCTCGGCACGAACCTCCGGCCGACCGCGCCCGTCGCCCCCGTCACCAGAATCCGCATCGTCCGCTCCTCTCGATTGCCTGGCTCAAGCCTTGCGCGAGGTGGCCGACGGCGGGAGGGACGTCCCCATCCAGGGAGCGGGACTCCCTGGATACCGCCCCCGGCCCCCGTCATGCTGAGGACGTGGACAGAGAAGAACTCGCGGACTTCCTGCGGCACTGCCGGGCCCGTCTGGAACCGTCGGACGTCGGCCTCTCGGCCGGCCCCCGGCGGCGGACGGCCGGGCTGCGCAGGGAAGAGGTCGCCCAGCTCACCGGGATGTCGGCGGACTACTACACCCGGCTGGAGCAGGCCCGCGGCTCGCGCCCGTCCCGGCAGATGCTGACCGCGCTGGCGCGGGCGCTGCGGCTCAGCCGGGACGGGCGCGATCACCTCTTCCACCTGGCGGGGGAGGAGCCGCCGCGCGAGCGGCACGGCTCGGTCCATGTGCGCCCCGGCCTGATGCTGATCCTCGACCGGCTGCACGACGCGCCCGCGCAGGTGATGAGCGACTGGGGCGAGGTGCTCGCCCAGAACGCGATGGCGGCCGCCCTGGTCGGCGAGGCCGGCCCCGGCCGCAACATCATCCGCGCCTACTTCACCGATCCCTCGCTGCGCCGCCTCTTCCCGCCCGAGGACCAGGCCGAGCACGCGCGCAGCCATGTCGCCCAGCTGCGGGCGGTGCTCGCGGCCCGCCCGGACGACCCGGAGCCGGCTCGGCTGGTGGCCGAACTGCGCTCGCTGAGCGAGGAGTTCGCGGCGCTGTGGGACCAGCACGAGGTGGAGACGCGGCACGCCAAGGTGAAGCGCTTCGTCCATCCCGTGGTCGGCCTTCTGGAGCTGGACTGCGAGGTGCTGTTGAGCTCCGGCGAGAGCCAGTTCCTGGTGGTCCATTCGGCCCGCCCGGGCACGGAGGCCCACCAGCGCCTGGAACTGCTCCGGGTGGTGGGCCTCCAGGACCTGACGGTCAGGCGCTGACGGATATCGGCTGACGGTCATCGGCTGACAGATATCAGCTGACGGTCATCGGCTGACAGATGTCAGCTGACGGTCAGCCGCTGACGGATATCGGCTGACGGTCATCGGCTGACAGATATCAGCTGACGGTCATCGGCTGACAGATGTCAGCTAACGGTCAGCCGCTGACGGATATCGGCTGAGGGGCATCGGCTGACGGACGTCAGCTGACAGATATCAGCTGACGGTCAGCCGCTGACGGATATCGCTGACGGTCATCAGCCGGCCGTCATCGGTTCAGGCGTCTTCGACCCCCTGCGCAACCTCCCGCTTGACGCGGTGCCAGGCGAGGACCATGGCCGCCGGGGCCGCGACCGCCGCGCCGATCAGCGCCGGGTAGATCACCGGGTCGCCCCCGTAGTGGATCGCGAAGGCGGTCCCGGTGCCCGAGACGACCGCCGCGCCCACCATCTGCTTGAGCTTGCCCCGGTAGGTGGTGCCGAGGAAGAGCTGCTTGGCGGGCGGTGCCACCAGGTCGTCGAGCTCGGCCGCGGGTCCGGCGCTCGCAGCCTTCGGGCGCTTGAAGTACATGAAGAACATCCAGTGCCCGCACGGCTCCCAGCCGTCCGGGGCGAGCCCGGCCGACACCGCGTCGCGCTCGGCCGCGTTGTTGGCGCTCTCGCGCCGGTACTCCCACCGCATCGCCGCCGCCGGGTCGCGACGGCAGACGAACCGGCCGAGCCGGTCCAGGCCCTGGACCTCCCAGCCCTGGTCGCCGTAGTGGTTGAGGTGCTTGCGGTCGGTGTAGATGTCGGCGGTCCACTTCCAGGTCTCCGCCTCCGCCCCCGGCTCCTGGGCGGCCCGGCCCCCCGTGAGCCGGGCGGCGAAGTCCTCCGGCGCGCCGAACTCCTCGTACGGGTCGGCGGATCCGGACTCCGTCAGATAGCCGGTGAGCTCGGCGACGGTCGCCGTCACCTCGCTCCGCGGCATCCCCGCGGCGCGCAGCTTCTCGGCGAGAGCCCCGAAGTAGTCGCTGTGCTCGCTCATGACGGTCGTCCCCCTGGTATCGCGCTGGTCAGCATGGTCTGTACGGCGGTGTGGAACTCCAGCCAGGACGCGCCCTGTTCGGCGAGTGCCCGGTGGCCCTCCTCGGTCAGCCGGTAGTACCGGCGGCCCGGCCCGCGCTCGGCGGCGCGGAACTCCCCGACGGCGAGCCCGGCCTCTTCGAGCCGGTTCAGGACGGGGTAGAGCGTCCCGCCCTTGATCTCTCCGAGCCCGGCCGCGGCCAGGGTCTTGGAGATCTCGTAGCCGTAGCTCTCGCCCCCGGTCAGGCAGGTGAGGACGAGGAGGTCGAGGACGCCTTTGAGCCAACTGGATCTGCGGTCTGCGGCCATGCCTGTATTTCAGCACTAGCTAGGTAGGAATGCAAACTAGGTGGTGGTGCTTGGGTAGGTTGCGGTGTCGAGTAGTCGAAGGCGGCGGGCGCCGTCTCAGATAGAAGGCGGCGGGCGCCGTCTCAGATAGTAGGAAGTCCGAGTAATTGTGGAGACAGAAGCGGAGTCCTCCCTTAGCTTTGTAGGAGCCGAACGTCTCGCTAGATCCAGCGAATGGCGGTCGCGAGCGCGGTGCCCCTTGGCAGGCAACCCCTGCGGCAGCGCTCCCCGCCCCTTCCGGCGCCCTGATATCCCCGTGATCTCAAGGAGTCGATCCCTCATGTCCGAGACGACGACCGTCCGCCGTGTCCGTCACGCTTCCCGTACGAGCGACGCCGACCGCAAGAACGCCGCCGCCGCGCTCCAGCGCGCGCTTGACCGCCGTGACAACGGTGGTGCCACCGGGCATTAGGCGCGCTTTTCGGCCGCGGGCCGGGGAGGGCGGGCTGCCCAGCTCCGCCTTCTACCTCCCGCGCCTGATCTCGAAGTGGTCGACTCTCGCGCCCGACTCGGCCAGGGCCGTCACCGTCATCCGGGCGTGGCGGCCCGTCTCCACCCGCACCGCCAGGAACGAGTAGCCGGTGAAGCGCACCCGGGACCACTCCACCGTCTCGGTCGCCTTCTGGCGGCCCTTGATCCAGTGGTAGCCGGCGACGCTCTCCTGGTCCTTGACGTGGCCCTCGTAGCTGTCGGGGGCAGGGAAGTCGTAGAGCGCGCGGCCCGCGCCGCCGGCCGTGACGTACACGATGCCGTCGCGCGTCGGGTCGGTGCGCTCGCCGATCGGCACCTTGCGCCCGACCGCGTTCTTCAGGATCGCGTCCGTGCGCTCGTACACGTGGTTGTGGCCGTTGATGACCAGGTCCACCTGGTGCTTCTCGAAGAGCGGCACCCAGGCCTCGCGCACCCCGCCCTCGGAGGCGTGCGCGTTGGTCGTCGAGAAGGCGCAGTGGTGGAAGAAGACCACGATGAAGTCGACGTGGCGGTCGGCGCGCAGCTCGGCCAGCCGCTTGTCGAGCCACCGCGTCTGCTTGCCGCCGCTGATCCCGTAGTTGGCGGGGATCTCGTACGAGACGTCGTTGGCGTCGAGCGCGACCACGCCCACGTTGCCGTGCACGAACGAGTACACACCGGGCTGGTTGACCGGGTCCGGACCGTTGTCCGGCAGTGACCAGCGGGCGTACTGGCCGCCGTAGCCGTCCGGCGAGTACCAGGCCTCCATGTCGTGGTTGCCGGTGGTCACCATCCACGGCACGGTCTTGGCGACCGACTCCGTCTGCGCCAGGAACTGGTCCCAGGTGCGCGCGTCATAGGTGTCACCGGAGGTGCCCGAGCCGGACGGGTCGGCGTAGCAGATGTCGCCCGCGTGCAGGTGGAACGCCGGGTTCTGACCGAGGATCAGCTGGTCGTTGCCGAGCGCGTGGTAGCTGACGCCCTGGTCGCCGAAGGCCGTGAAGGTGAACGGCTCGGCGCGCTCGGGCGCGGTGGTGAAGGTGCCGAGGGTGCCCAGGTTGCGCGGGTCGGCCGGGTCGAAGCCGTCGTGGCCGACGCCGTAGTAGTACGTGGTGCCCGGCCGCAGCCGCTCCAGGCCCGCGTGCACGTAGTACTGCTCGGCCGCGGCGATCTTCCCGCCGTTGAGTACCGGCGTGGTCAGGTGGCGCACCTCGGCGCCGATCCGGTGGCTGAGCGCCCACGGCTTGAGCCCGATCCGGATGTACGGCCGCCGCACCGGGAAGGGGACCTGCCAGGAGACCGCCATCTGCGTCTTGGGGTCCGCGCCGTACGCGAGGTGGCGCCCGAACGGGGCCACCAGCGAACCGTCCACCTCCGTACCGGAGCCGCGCGAAGTGAGCACGGTGGGTGCGGCGTAGGCGGGCGGCGACGCGGCGAGTCCGGTGCCCGCCCCGGCCCCGGCGATCGCGGCCGTGGCCACGGAGGTGCGCAGCACACCGCGCCGCGTCAGCCGCGTACGCAGGTACTCGTGCTGCTCGGCCATGCTCAGGCGGCCGGCGAGCTTCTCGGGTATACCGAAACGAGGGATGTCCATGGCCGGAAACGTCCTCTCCTCGGTCGACGCGAATCTCACCGCTGGGTGAACGGGGCGCGTACAGCTCCCCATGCAACTCCCCGCAATCCCCCCGCACATCACTGCGGCCAGCCATTCGGCCGCCGCCCGGAGGGACTACGGGGATGGCCCGTTCCCTGCGCCCGGGGGATTCGGCCGGTCCGCGCCTGTCCGCATGCTGGACTCGACATGTCAATGCATGGGACGCGGAGTACGGTGCATCCATGTCTCGCAGCATCGATCTCGCAGTGATCCCCGGTGACGGCATCGGCCAGGAAGTGGTGGCCCAGGGCCTCAAGGTCCTCAATGCCGTCCTTCCAGCGGATGTGAAGCTGGAGACCAAGGAGTACGACCTCGGCGCCCGGCGCTGGCACCGCACCGGCGAGACCCTGCCGGACGCGGAGCTCGAAGCGCTCAAGACGCACGACGCGATCCTGCTCGGCGCCATCGGCGACCCGAGCGTGCCCTCCGGCGTCCTGGAGCGCGGGCTGCTGCTGAAGCTGCGGTTCGCCTTCGACCACTTCATCAACCTGCGCCCGTCGAAGCTGTTCCCGAACACCGCGACCCCGCTTGCCGGCCGCCCCGAGATCGACTTCGTGGTGGTCCGCGAGGGCACCGAGGGCCCCTACACGGGCAACGGCGGCTCGCTGCGCACCGGCACCCCGGCCGAGGTCGCCACCGAGGTCAGCGTGAACACGGCGTACGGCGTGGAGCGCGTGGTGCGCGACGCGTTCGCCCGCGCTCAGGCGCGGCCGCGCAAGAAGCTGACGCTGGTTCACAAGAACAACGTGCTGGTCTTCGCCGGTCACCTGTGGAAGAACACCTTCGACACGGTGGCGAAGGAGTACCCGGACGTCACCACCGACTATCTGCACGTCGACGCCGCGACGATCTTCTTCGTCACCCAGCCCGAGCGGTTCGACGTGATCGTCACCGACAACCTCTTCGGTGACATCCTCACCGACCTCGCCGCGGCCGTGACCGGCGGCATCGGCCTGGCCGCGTCCGGGAACATCAACCCGACCGGGGCGTTCCCCTCGATGTTCGAGCCGGTCCACGGCTCGGCGCCGGACATCGCGGGCCAGGGCAAGGCCGACCCGACCGCCACGGTCCTCTCGGTCGCCCTGCTCCTGCGCCACCTCGGTTACGAGGCCGAGGCGGCCCGGATCGAGGACGCCGTCCAGGCCGACCTGGCCGCGCGGGACGGCTCCGCCCGTACCACCGACGAGATCGGCGACGCGCTCGCCGTACGAGTATCGGGCTGACCCGAGCGCTCTTCCTCAACGTAGCCGCCGGGTCGCACCAGCACCCGGCGGCTTTTCCTGTGCGGCCTCGGGGTGCCACCATCAGTCCCTGGGCCGCAATCACACCGTTTCTGCCATGGTCCCGCACGAGCGATAATCGAACGTGGGACCGCGGCATGCGGGAAGCTCGGACGTCCTGGCAGAAGCTCCTGGCGGAAGCGAAGGCGGCGTGAGCGCGGTCCGACCCACACAACCGGTGAAGGACACGCAACCATGACGACGCCCACGATCGAGCTCAAGCCCTCCGCGAACCCGCTGTCGGACGCGGAGCGTGACGCGATCCTGGCAAGCCCCGGATTCGGCCGCCACTTCACCGATCACATGGTGACCGTCAAGTGGACCGAGGGCCGCGGGTGGCACGACGCGGAGCTCACTCCGTACGCGCCGCTGTCGATGGACCCGGCGAACATGACGCTGCACTACGCGCAGACGATCTTCGAGGGCCTGAAGGCCTACCGCCAGCCCGACGGTACGGTGGCGACCTTCCGCCCCGAGGCCAACGCGGAGCGCTTCCGCTCCTCGGCCCGCCGCATGGCGATGCCCGAGCTGCCGACCGAGCTGTTCATCGCCGCCTGCGACGCGCTGATCCAGCAGGACCGGGGATGGGTCCCGTCCTCCGGCGAGGCCTCCCTCTACCTGCGCCCGTTCATGATCGCGAGCGAGGTCGGGCTCGGTGTGCGCCCCGCCAGCGAGTACCTCTTCATCGTGATCGCGTCCCCCGCCGGGGCGTACTTCCCGGGCGGCGTGAAGCCGGTCTCGGTGTGGCTCTCCGAGGAGTACGTGCGCGCGGTCAAGGGCGGTACGGGTGCGGCCAAGACCGGCGGCAACTACGCCGCGTCCCTGGTCGCCCAGGCCGAGGCGGCCGAGCACGGCTGCGACCAGGTGGTCTGGCTGGACGCGGTGGAGCACCGGTGGATCGAGGAGATGGGCGGGATGAACCTGTACTTCGTGTACGGCGACCGCATCGTCACCCCGTCGCTGACCGGGTCGCTGCTGCCGGGCATCACCCGTGACTCGCTGCTGACGATCGCGCGGGACCTCGGCTACACGGCGGAGGAGGGGCGGATCTCCACGGAGGACTGGAAGCGGGACACGGAGGCGGGGACGCTGACCGAGGTGTTCGCCTGCGGTACGGCCGCGGTGATCACGCCGGTGGGGTCCGTCAAGTCCGCGCGGGCGAACTGGACGCAGGGGGATGGTGAGCCGGGTGTCGTCACGATGCGGCTGCGCAAGGCGCTCCTGGACCTTCAGACGGGGGTCACGCCGGACACGCACGGCTGGATGCACCCGCTGGGCTGACCGGTTTTTTGCCCCACCCCGCCCCTTCACCCAGACCCTCCGGGGGTGGGTGGGGGGCGGGCCCCCGGGCCCTTTTGCGGGGCCTGCGGCCCCTGCACCGCGCTGTTTCTGTCTGCGGGCCGTGCTGGGTTGCTCGCGCAGTTCCCCGCGCCCCTCACATGCGCCCCTTCGGGGCGACCAGCCACCCACGGTCCGCAGTCAAGGGACCAGCCGCCCGGCTGAGGGCTCTCGGGAAGGGGCGGGGTGGGGGAGACCCCGCCGGGTCAGGGCCGCGTACGCCGCGCCGCCCACCGCCCCCGACAGCACGAAGCTGCAGTCCACCCCGCCCGTGAACCTCAGCAGCGGACCCGCGTACTGCGGCAGCGACACCGCCGGCAGACCCACCCCCGCCCCCAGCCCCCACGCCACCACGGCCCGCCAGTTCCAGCCGGACCGGTACCAGTACGCCCCGCCCCGCGAGCGGCGGTTGAAGACCTGGAGGGCGTCCGCGTCGTACACGCCGCGGCAGCGCGCGAAGCCGATCAGGGTGATGACCGCCCACGGCGTGCCGATCGCCGTCAGAAGCAGGACGAAGGACGTCATCGCGGCCTGCGCGTCCCACGCGTAGTGGCCCACGAAGACGCACACCGTCGCCACCCCCGCGACCGCGAACGTCGCCTGTGTACGCGACGCGCGCGGCACGATCGCGTCCAGGTCGAGGCCCATGGAGTACAGCATCAGGCCCGCGTTGCCGACCGAGCCCGCCGACGCGGCCAGCAGGAGCGGCACCAGGTACCAGCCCGGCGCCGCCGCCACCAGCGGGCCCGCGTAGTCCGCCACCGCCCGCGCCGCGTACGCCGTGAACGTGCCGAACAGCTGCGGCACCAGCAGCCCCGCGATCAGGCCCAGCCAGGTCGCGTGGAGCACCCGGCGCGGGGTGTGCCGCGACGGTGAGATGTAGCGCGTGTAGTCGCCCAGGAGCGTGATGAACGCGATCGGGCCGCTCAGCCCGGCCGCGACCAGCGCGAGCAGCCACGTCGGCCAGAACGAGCCGAGGAGGTAGCCGCCGGCACCGGGCAGCGCGGCCGTCGTGAAGTGCGGGGCGTACGCCGCCACGCCCAGGGTGAGCAGCGCCGTCATGCCGACCGCCAGGACCCGGGACAGGCGCAGCAGCACTCGGTACCCGTACGCCGCGCCGATCACCGTCGCCGCCGCGAGTACCGCGTACACGACCGCGTACGAGCCGCCGCCCGTGGGCAGCCCGAAGAGCCGGTGCAGCACGCCCGTCATCGCGTCCCCGCCGATCCAGACCGTGAGCGCCGTGTAGCCGAGGGACAGGAGCAGGCCCACCACCGAGCCGACGAGGCGGCCCCGTACCCCGAACTGCGCGCCCGAGGACGTCGACAGGTTCGTCGCCGTGCGCAGGGACACCAGCGCCAGCGGGGCCGTCAGCACCGTGCCCACCAGCGTGCCCGCGACAACCGCGCTCACCGACGCCCACCAGCCGAGGCCGAAGGAGACCGGGAGCCAGCCGAAGACGATCACGCCCAGACAGAGGTTGGAGCCGAGCAGGATCGACACCAGGTCACGCGGACCGCTGGTGCGCTCCGCCTCCGGGATGGTGCCGACTCCGCGCTGTTCTATCGGCATGGGCTGCCCCTGACATGTCGGATGGCTGGAATATGTCGTTCCTGCCGTTTGAGCGACGCTCAATGTGAGCCATGGTGCGGAGGTCCGTGAACCCCCTTGGATGGGCGCTCTGTGGCCAGTCGGCCATGACACACCGCGATATGTGTGGTTAGAGTGGTGTTCAAACAGGAGGTGTATGGCGTGCGACTGACCCCCACGGAACGCGACCGGCTGCTGCTCTTCGGCGCCGCCGAGCTCGCGCGGGCCCGCCGGGCCCGAGGGCTGCGGCTCAACGTGCCCGAGGCGACCGCGCTGATCGCGGACACCGTCTGCGAGGCGGCCCGGGACGGCCGCAGGCTCGCGGAGGCGATCGAGGCGGCGCGCGAGGTGCTCGGCCCCGACGACGTCCTGCCGGGCGTCGCCGACGTGGTCACCGAGGTGCACGTCGAGGCGGTCTTCGACGACGGCTCGCGGCTCGCCGTGGTCCCCGCCCCCATCCGGGGCGCCGCCGGGCTCGGCGCGGACGCGCCCGGCGCTGTGCTGCCGGGACCCGAGGGCCCCGAGCGGGAGCCCGCCGTCCGGCTCACCGTGCGCAACACCGCGCCCGTCCCGGTCAGCGTGACCTCGCACTTCCACTTCTTCGAGGCCAACCCGCGCCTCGACTTCGACCGCGCCGCCGCGTACGGGATGCGGCTGTGCGTACCGGCCGGGTCGTCGGTCCGGTTCGACCCGGGCGGCGAGGGCGAGGTCGGGCTCGTACCGATCGGCGGCGCCCGCGTCGCCATCGGCTTCGCCGGGCTCGTCGACGGGCCCCTGGACGCGCCCGGCGCCAGGGAGGAGGCCCTGCGCAGGGCCGCCGCCTGCGGCTACCTGGGCGCGAGCGACGAAGGAGCAGCCTCATGAGCAGGCCCAGCCGCCACACCGACCACTGCGCGCCCGGCAGCCAGCACATCGACCCGGACGAGTACGCGGCCGTCTTCGGGCCCCGCGCGGGCGACCGGATCCGGCTCGGCGACTCGGGGCTCGTCGTGCGCGTCGAGTCCGACTCCCAGGCCCCGGGCGACGAGTTCCTCGCCGGGTTCGGCAAGACCGCCCGGGACGGGCTGCACCTGAAGGCCGCGGCCGTCCGCGAGACCTGTGACGTCGTGATCAGCAACGTCGTGGTGATCGACGCCGTGCAGGGCATCCGCAAGGTGTCCATCGGCATCCGTGAGGGCCGTATCCACGCCATCGGGCGGGCCGGGAACCCGGACACCCTCGACGGCGTGGACGTCGTCGTCGGCACCGGGACCAGCATCGTCTCCGGCGAGGGGCTCATCGCCACCGCCGGGGCCGTGGACACCCACGTCCACCTGCTCTCGCCGCGCATCATGGAGGCCTCGCTCTCCTCCGGCGTCACCACGCTCATCGGCCAGGAGTTCGGCCCGGTGTGGGGCGTCGGCGTCAACTCGCCCTGGGCGCTGCGGGGCGCCTTCGCCGCCTTCGACGCCTGGCCGGTCAACATCGGCTTCCTGGGCCGGGGTTCGTCCTCCGACGGCGCCCCCCTGGTGGAGGCGCTCGCCGAGGGCGGCGCCTGCGGGTTCAAGGTGCACGAGGACATGGGCGCGCACACCCGCGCCCTGGACACCGCGCTGCGCGTAGCCGAGGAGCACGACGTGCAGGTGGCGCTGCACAGCGACGGCCTCAACGAGTGCCTGTCGGTGGAGGACACCCTGCGCGTCCTCGACGGCCGGACGATCCACGCCTTCCACATCGAGGGCTGCGGCGGCGGCCACGTACCGAACGTGCTGAAGATGGCGGGCGTGCCCAACGTCATCGGCTCCTCCACCAACCCGACCCTGCCGTTCGGCCGGGACGCCGTCGCCGAGCACTACGGGATGATCGTCTCCGTACACGGCCTCAAGCCGGACCTGCCCGGCGATGCCGCCATGGCGCGCGACCGCATCCGGGCCGGCACGATGGGCGCCGAGGACGTGCTGCACGACCTGGGCGCGATCGGCATCACCTCCTCCGACGCCCAGGGCATGGGGCGCGCGGGCGAGACCGTACGGCGTACGTTCGCGATGGCCGGGAAGATGAAGGCCGAGCTCGGAGCGCTGGAGGGGGACGGCGAGGGCGACGACAACGCGCGCGTGCTGCGCTACATCGCCAAGCTGACCATCAACCCGGCCATCGCCCACGGCCTGGCCCACGAGATCGGGTCCATCGAGGTCGGCAAGATGGCCGACATCGTGCTGTGGCGGCCCGCCTACTTCGGCGCCAAGCCCCAGCTGGTGCTCAAGTCCGGCTTCCCCGCCTGGGGCGTCACGGGCGATCCGAACGCGGCCACCGAGACCTGCGAACCGCTGGTCCTCGGCCCCCTCTTCGGCGCCCACGGCGCGGCCCCCGCCGAGCTCTCCGTCGCCTTCGTGGCTCGCGCCGCCCTCGATCAGGGAAGCGACCTGATGCCCACCCGCCGGCGCCGGGTCGCGGTGCGCGGCACCCGGGGCATCGGCCCCGCCGACCTGGTGTTCAACTCCCGTACCGGAGCCGTGGACGTGGACGGCCGCACCGGCCTGGTCACCCTCGACGGCGACCCGCTGCGCTCGGAGCCCGCCGACTCCGTCTCCCTCAACCGCCTCTACTTCCTCTAAGGACCTCCCCGATGTCTGCTGCCGCCGACGGCTTCCGCATGCCCGCCGAGTGGGCCCCGCACGAGCGCACCTGGATGGCGTGGCCGGGCCCCAACGTCACCTTCCCCAACGAGGCGGAGCTCGCCGGGTCCCGGGCCGCCTGGGCGTCCGTCGCCCGCGCCGTGCGCCGCTTCGAGCCGGTCACGGTCGTGTGCGGCCCCGGCCAGAGCGCGCAGGCGGCCGCCCTGCTCGGCCCGGACATCGACCTGGTGGAGCGCGAGCTCGACGACGCCTGGATGCGCGACATCGGCCCCACGTTCCTGACCAACGGCACGGAACTGGCCGCCGTGGACTGGACGTTCAACGGCTGGGGCGCCCAGGACTGGGCCCGCTGGGAGCACGACGCCAAGATCGGCGCGTACGTCTCGGACCTGGCCGGGGCGCGGACGTACACCTCGCGCCTGGTCAACGAGGGCGGCGCGATCCACGTGGACGGCGAGGGCACCGTCCTGCTCACCGAGTCCGTGCAGCTCGGGCCCGAGCGCAACCCCGGCTGGACCCGCGAGCAGGTCGAGGCGGAGGTCCACGGGATGCTCGGCACCCGCAAGGCGATCTGGCTGCCGCGCGGCCTGACCGCCGACTACCCTCCGCACGGCTACGGCACGCTCGGCCACGTCGACATCGTCGCCGCGTTCGCCCGCCCCGGAGTGATCGTCGCCCACACCCAGCCGGACCCGGCCCACCCCGACCACGAGGTGTGCAAGGAGAACGTGGCGCTGCTGCGCAGCCAGACCGACGCCCGGGGCCGGAGCATCGAGGTCGTGGAGGTCCCCGCGCCGACCGTCCTCACCGACGACCACGGCTGGGTCGACTACTCGTATATCAACCACTACCTCTGCAACGGCGGCGTCGTCCTGTGCGGCTTCGATGACCCGAGGGACGAGAACGCGGCGGGCATCTTCCGCCGTCTCTTCCCCGAGCGGACCGTGACCCTCGTCGACGCACGTACGATCTTCGCGGGGGGCGGTGGCATCCACTGCATCACCCAGCAGCAGCCCAGGGTGTGATCCAGGAGGCAGGAGACATGGCCGGTCCGGCCCGCGCGCGGAAGAACGCGCCACCGCGCGAGGAGGTGCTGGCCGCCGCCATGGCCACGATCGCCGAGCGCGGCCTGGACGGTCTGACCATGGCCGGGCTCGGCCGCGAGGTCGGCATGTCCAGCGGCCACCTCCTCTACTACTTCCGCAGCAAGGACGAGCTGCTCCTGGAGACCCTGGAGTGGAGCGAGGGCCGGCTCGGCGGCGAGCGCCGGGCCCTGCTGTCGCGGCCGGGCCCGGTCCGCGAGCGCCTGGACGCCTACATCGACCTGTACGTTCCGGACGGCGCCCGCGATCCGCACTGGATCCTGTGGCTGGAGGTCTGGAACCGCTCGCAGAGCGCTGCCACCGACGCTGTCGCCCGCGCCCGCCAGGCCGCCATCGAGGGGGCCTGGCACCGCGACCTGGTCGCGATCATCGCGGAGGGCGTCTCGCGCGGCGAGTTCCGCCCCGTCGACGCGGACCGTTTCGCGGCCCGGTTGCGGGCGCTGCTCGACGGCTTCAGCGTCCATGTGGCGGTCGGCATACCCGGCACGGGTCGGCCCCAAGTCCTCGACCACGTAAGGGAGTTCGTCGACGAGTCGCTGACGGCGCCGTCCGCCGGACGCTGAGCGGCGCCGACCGGACGCTGACCGGGGGCTGAACACAACGTACGCAAGTACGCCTTATCGTTGCGTCCGCGACCCTTGTCGGCCGCACCGGCCTGGGCCACCGTGATCGTCCATGGGACGAGAGCAGTGGAAGAAGATCTGGGTCGGCTCGGCCGGGAACATGGTCGAGTGGTTCGACTGGTTCGTGTACGCCACCTTCGCGGTGTACTTCGCCGACGCGTTCTTCCCGAAGGGGAACGAGACCGCGAACCTCATGAACACGATGGGGATCTTCGCCGTCGGCTTCTTCATGCGGCCGGTGGGCGGCTGGCTGCTCGGCCGCATCGGCGACCGGCGCGGCCGCAAGGCGGCCCTGACCCTGACCGTCACCCTGATGTCCGCCTCGGCGATCCTGATCGCGGTGGCACCGACGTACGGGGTGGCCGGGTACGGGGGAGTGGGCGTGCTCCTCGTCGCCCGCCTCCTCCAGGGCCTCTCCGTCGGCGGTGAGTACGCGGCGAGCGCCACCTATCTGACCGAGGCGTCCGACCCCCGCCGCCGCGGCTTCGCCTCCAGCTTCCAGTACGTGTCGATGACCGCAGGCCAGCTCGTCGGCCTCGGCCTCCTGATCGTCATGCAGCGCACGATGTCCGAGGACGCGCTGCACAGCTGGGGCTGGCGGATCCCGTTCGTGGTGGGCGCGCTGGGCGCGGCGGTCGTCTTCTACCTGCGGCGGAACATGCTGGAGACCGAGGTGTACGAGGAGTCCGGCGCGGCGCGGGACGAGGAGCGGGGCACGCTGAAGGCCCTGTGGCGCCACCGCAGGGAGGCGTTCCTGGTCATGGCCCTGACGATGGGCGGCACGGTCGCGTACTACACATACACCACCTATCTGACGAAGTTCCTCTCCAAGAGCGCGGGGATGCCCAAGCCGACGGCGTCGCTGGTGTCGTTCTGCGCGCTCTTCGTCTTCATGTGCCTGCAGCCGCTGGCGGGCATGGTCTCGGACCGGATCGGCCGCCGTCCGCTGCTGATCACGTTCGCGGTCGGCTCGACGTTCCTGACCGTGCCGATCATGACGATGCTCAAGCACGCGGGCACGTTCTGGCCGGCCTTCGGCCTGGCGCTGCTCGCCCTGGTGGTGGTGACCGGCTACACGTCCATCAACGCGTGCGTGAAGGCCGAACTCTTCCCGACCGGCATCCGCGCCCTGGGCGTGGCCCTCCCGTACGCCATCGCCAACGCCCTCTTCGGCGGTACGGCGGAGTACGTGGCGCTGTGGTTCAAGAAGGCGGACATGGAGTCCGGCTTCTACTGGTACGTGGCGGGGTGCGCGGCGGTGTCGCTGGTGGTGTACCTGACGATGCGGGAGACGCGCGAGATCGACCTGAACCGTGTCGCCGCCCCTGCCGGACGGCCGGTGCCCCAGGCGGACGGGGTGCCCGCATCCTGAGACCCCGAGCCACGCCGTGGTCCCTCTGTGGCAAACTACCGACCGTGCTCGCTTTCATGATGATTATGGACAGCAGCGCGCCGGTCCGCAGTGACCGCTGAACCCGCGGCAAACCCCCCGCGGCAGCGGACATCGTGCCCCAGACCCGCGCGCAGACCCTTCGCACCCGCGAGGGGTCTTTTCGTTTCCCGGCCCACCACGGCCGGACGCGAGCCGCACGCGATGATGGGGGCAAGTGGAGCCAGAGAATCCGGAGCCACTCACCCGACAGGAGTCACCCCAGCATGACGGCCAACGAGGCAGCCTCACCCGAAGAGAGCCATCGCGTCGACGACACGTTCCACGTCTTCGACACCACGCTGCGCGACGGGGCCCAGCGCGAGGGCATCAACCTCACCGTCGCGGACAAGCTGACGATCGCCCGGCACCTGGACGACTTCGGGGTGGGGTTCATCGAGGGCGGCTGGCCCGGCGCCAACCCCCGCGACACGGAGTTCTTCGCCCGCGCCAAGCAGGAGATCACCTTCAGGAACGCCCAGCTGGTGGCGTTCGGGGCGACCCGCCGCCCGGGTGGCAGCGCGGCCACCGACCCGCAGGTCAAGGCGCTGCTCGCGTCCGGTGCGCCGGTGATCACGCTGGTCGCCAAGTCCCACGACCGCCATGTCGAGCTCGCCCTGCGCACCACGCTGGACGAGAACCTGGAGATGGTCCGGGACACGGTCTCCTACCTGCGGGAACAGGGCCGCCGCGTCTTCGTCGACTGCGAGCACTTCTTCGACGGGTACCGGGCCAACCCCGAGTACGCCAAGTCGGTCGTGCGGGCCGCGAGCGACTCCGGCGCCGACGTCGTCATCCTCTGCGACACCAACGGCGGCATGCTCCCCGCCCAGATCCAGGCGGTCGTCGCCACCGTCCTCGCCGACACCGGCGCCCGGCTCGGCATCCACGCCCAGGACGACACGGGCTGCGCCGTCGCCAACACCCTCGCGGCGGTGGACGCGGGCGCCACGCATGTGCAGTGCACGGCCAACGGGTACGGCGAGCGCGTCGGCAACGCCAACCTCTTCCCGGTGGTCGCGGCGCTTGAGCTGAAGTACGGCATGAAGGTGCTGCCGCAGGGCGCGCTGGCCGAGATGACGCGCATCTCGCACGCGATCGCGGAGGTGGTGAACCTGACTCCGTCGACGCACCAGCCGTACGTGGGTGTCTCCGCCTTCGCCCACAAGGCGGGCCTGCATGCCTCGGCGATCAAGGTCGACCCGGACCTCTACCAGCACATCGACCCGGGCCTCGTCGGCAACCGCATCCGGATGCTGGTCTCCGACATGGCGGGCCGCGCCTCCATCGAGCTCAAGGGCAAGGAGCTCGGCGTCGAACTCGGCGGCGACCGCGAGCTCGTCGGCCGCGTCGTCGCCCGGGTCAAGGAGCGCGAGCTCCAGGGCTACACGTACGAGGCGGCGGACGCGTCCTTCGAGCTCCTGCTGCGCGCCGAGGCCGAGGGCCGGGCCCGCAAGTACTTCCGCATCGAGTCCTGGCGCGCCATCGTCGAGGACCGCCCCGACGGCACGCACGCCAACGAGGCGACGGTGAAGCTGTGGGCCAAGGGCGAGCGGATCGTGGCGACGGCGGAGGGAAACGGCCCGGTCAACGCGCTCGACCGCGCGCTGCGGGTCGGCCTTGAGCGGATCTACCCCCAGCTGGCCAAGCTGGAACTGGTCGACTACAAGGTCCGCATCCTGGAGGGACGCCACGGTACGGACTCCACGACGCGGGTCCTGATCACGACGACGGACGGGGCGGGGGAGTGGGCGACGGTGGGAGTGGCGACGAACATCATCGGGGCGTCTTGGGGGGCGCTGGAGGATGCGTATACGTATGGGCTGCTGCGGGCGGGGGTGGAGCCGCCGGAGTAACGCCGGTCCCCCATCCCCTCCGCCGGAGCCCTCGGCCCCCGGCCCGGTTCCGGGACTCCGCCCGCCCCCGCGCCGGGGCTCCGCCCGCCCCCTGTTCTGGGGCTTCGCCCGCACCCCGTTCCGGGGCTTCGCCCCGGGCCTCTGTTTGTCTGCGGACCGTGCTGGGTTGCTCGCGCAGTTCCCCGCGCCCCTAAAAGATCCACCGCCTCCGGCGTTTCAGGCTCGGGGCACGGGCCGCAACCCCCTAAGGGGCGCGGGGAACTGCGCGACCAGCCCCCACCAGGCCGCAGACCAAGCCCGAGGGGGCCGGGGCGAAGTCCGGGGGAGCCTGCCCCCCAGACGGGGGTCCGGGCCCAAGCCCGGGGGAGTCCCCCCGCACGGGGTCCGGGGCGAGGCCCATGGGGAGCCTCCCCCCACGCGGGGTCCCGGGGATCCCGCCTCACACGGGGTCCAGGGCGAAGCCCGGGGGCCCCCGGGGTCCGGGGCGAACCGGAGGAGCCCCCCACACGGGGTCCGGGGCCAAGCCCGAGGGAGCCCGCCCCCCACACGGGGTCCGGGGCGGAGCCCCGGGAGCGGGGTGCAGGGGCCGCAGGCCCCGCCCGGGGGCCCCGGGGGCCGCGCCCCTGGGAAGCCAGCTTCACCCTCCCCCACCCCCGGAGGGTTCAGGGAAGGGGCGGGGTGGGGGAGAGGCCTGGTTTGTCCGGTTCGCCGGAGACTCCGGTAGCGTCGAAGTCATGAGGTCCCGCGTTCTGATCGCACTCTCCGCCGCCGCACTGGCCACGCTGGCCACCATCGCCCCCACCGCCGCCACCCCAGCCGCATCCGGCGTCGCAGAGGTCGCCGCCGAGCTCAAGAAGGCACCGGTCTACGTCGACCCCGGCGCCGCCGGGCAGCTCTCGGCCGCCCAGGCCGACGCGCTGGCCAAGAAGATCAAGGACGCCGACAAGCCCCTGTTCGTGGCCGTGCTGCCCGCGACCGCCGCGTTCCCGAAGGACACCCTCCTGCGGAACCTCCGTACCGACACCGGCGTCACCGGCCTGTACGCCGTCCGCCTCGGCGACGCCTTCAACGCCGGCGCCGACCGCCAGGTCATGTCCCCGCAGGCCGTCGACAACCTGAAGACCGCCGTCCGGGCCCCCGGGACCGCCGGCAACGCCTCGACGCAGCTCAACGCCTTCGTCGACCAGGCCCTGCCCACGATGCGCGGCCACGCCCCCGCCTCCTGGGGCGGTGGCTCCGGCTCCGGAGGCGGCGGTGCCTCCGCCACCGGCCTCATCGTCACCGGCGCCGTCGTCGTCGCGGGCGGCGCCGGCGCGTACGCCCTCGTACGGCGCAGTCGCAGGAAGAAGGCCGAGGAGGAGCGGGCCGCGCTCCAGCGGCTCCAGGTGGTCGTCGACGAGGACATCACCGCGTTCGGCGAGGAGCTCGACCGGCTCGACTTCCACCCCGCCGAGGCCGGCGCCGACGACGCCATGCGCGCCGACTACGAGCGCGCGCTCGACTCGTACGAGACGGCGAAGACCCTGATGGCCGCGGCCCGGCACCCCGGCGACGTGCGCGGGGTCACCCAGGCCCTGGAGGACGGGCGGTTCTCGCTCGCCACCCTCGCCGCCCGCCGCGAGCACCTGCCACTGCCCGAGCGTCGCGCGCCCTGCTTCTTCGACCCGCGCCACGGCCCCTCGGTCGAGGACGCCGCCTGGGCCCCGGCGGCCGGCGCCCCGCGCCAGGTCCCGGTGTGCCTGGCGGACGCGACGCGGCTGCGGGACGGCCAGGACCCGCTGGTGCGGCAGGTCGATACGGACGGGGGCCGCCGTCCGTACTACGACGCGGGCCCGGCGTACGGCCCGTGGGCCGGTGGCTACTTCGGCGGCGGCATGCTCCCCGGCCTGCTCATGGGCACGATGCTCGGCTCGATGCTCTCCACCCCGGCGTACGCGGCGGACTACGGCGGCGCCGACTTCGCGGGCCAGAGCTACGACGGAGGCGACGTCTCCGGCTCCGACTTCAACTCGTCCGACTTCGGCGGCGGCTGGGGCGGCGGTGGCGGCGACGGCGGTGGCGGCGGATTCGACGGCGGCGGGGGCTGGTAGACACCCCGCGCCCGCGCCCGCACCTGCGGTCGCACCCGCACCTGCGGCCGTACCCGCACCTGCGGCCGTACCGCCCCGCACCCGCAGCCGTACCGCCCCGCGCCCGCGCCCGCACCTGCGGTCGCACCCGCACCTGCGGCCGTACCGCCCCGCACCCGCGGCCGTACCGGGCAGCGCCCGCCGCCGCCGGGCCGAGGGCACGCCCGCCCCGGCCCTCCTCAGGCGCACCCGCGCAACTGCGGCAGCAGCTCCGCGAGCCGCTCCAGCTGTTCGGTCTGGGTGGCGAGGTCCAGCGCCCCGATCCGGATGACCAGATGGCGCGCGCCCGCGTCGACATAGCGGCGCAGATACGCGACGACGTGCTCGGGCGGCCCGGCCGTCAGGGCCTGGATCGTCTCCAACTGGTCCAGTTCCATCTTGTAGTTGGCCCGGCTGTACGCCTCCAGGCCGCGCCGGCCCTCGGCCGGGGTGTCGGCCAGGAGCACCGACACGAACAGCGCGGAGGAGAGCCCGGCCGGGTCCCGGCCCGCCTGCTTCGCCGCCTCGCGGACCTCCGCCAGGCCCGTCGCGTAGTCGGCGGGGTCGGGCGGGTAGGGGAGCCAGCCGTCGTAGAGGCGTCCGGTACGGGCCCGGGCGGCCGGGGTGTTGCCGCCGAGCCAGATGTCGGGGCCGCCGGGGCGGAAGACCGGGGTGGTGCGGGGGATGTCGTCGAAGCGCAGCACCTCGCCGTGGAAGGACGTCGGGCCCTCGGCGGTCCACAGCTTCCGCCACAGCGCCACCGTCTCGTCGAGCCGGGCGAACCGCCGCTCCCACGGCACCTCGGACAGCGCGTGCAGCGGCCGGCCGAGCCGTCCCGGGAAGCCCGCGCCGACGGTGACCGTGAGGCGCCCGCCCGAGAGCAGGTCGAGCGAGGCGAGGGCCTGCGCGGTCTGCACCGGGCGGCGCAGGACGGGCATGAGGGCCGCCGTGCCGAGGGTGACCCGGCTGGTCACGGGGGTGAGCGCGGAGAGCATGGCGAGCGATTCGATGCGCGGCTCGATCAGCGAGTCGTTGACCCAGAGCGAGTCGTAGCCGAGCCGCTCGGCGCGTACGCCGAAGCCGACGAGGCCGCGCGGGTCGGTGCCCTCGCCCCACTGGGCGCGGCCGATGGGGAGCAGGACGCCTGTCCGTACCGGTGAGTTCATGGGAAGCAGGCTGCCCGGAGCGCGGAATGCGCTCAATTCCCGGCAGGGAATGGCCGGTCGGGGGCGTGCCCGGGTTGGATGGGGCGCGTGGACTTTCCCAGCGCTCTGCGCGACCGCCGTACCCGCCGCAGGATCAGCCAGCTCGATCTGGCGCTGCGGGCCGGTACCACTCAGCGCCATGTCAGCTTCCTGGAGTCCGGCCGCTCCGAGCCGGGCCGGGCCATGGTCGTCCGGCTCGCCGAGTCCCTGGAGCTGCCGCTGCGCGAGCGCAACTCCCTGCTGCTCGCGGCCGGTTACGCGCCCGCGTACCCGCAGACCTCGCTGAAGGCGCCCGAGCTCGCGCCGGTCCGCGAGGCGCTCGACCGGATCCTGGCCGCGCACGCGCCGTGCCCGGCGGTGGTGGTCGACCGGTACGGCGGGCTGGTCGCGGTCAACGACCACTTCGCGCTGCTGACCGAGGGCGCCGACCCCGAGCTCGTCGGGCCGGGGGCGAACGCGTACCGCCTGGCGCTGCACCCGCGCGGGCTGGCGCCCCGGATCGGGAACTTCCCGGCGTGGGCCCGCCATGTGGTCGAGGCCCTGCGCGCGGAGGTCTCCCGCAACCCCGACGAGCGGCTGCGGGAGCTGCTGGCGGAGCTGGAGGGGTACGTGCCCGAGGTCGCCCCCGAGGAGGCGCATCTGGGGTTCGCGGTGCCGCTGGAGCTGTCGGTGCCGGACGGGCCGGGGCTGCGGCTGATGACGACCGTCACCACGTTCGCCACCGCCGTCGACGTGACCGTGGCCGAGCTGAAACTGGAGGCGTTCCTGCCGGTGGACGGGGCGACGGCGGAGTATCTCGCGGCGGCGGCGGCCGGACGGGCCGCCGCCGGGGTCACGCGGACTTGATGGCGGAGATGTCGAAGGTCAGCTTCACCTTGTCGCTGACCACGACGCCACCGGTCTCCAGGGCCGCGTTCCAGGTCAGGCCCCAGTCGGAGCGCAGGATGTCGGCGCTGCCCTCGAAGCCGACGCGCTGGTTGCCGTAGGGGTCGGTGGCGGAGCCGTTGAACTCCAGGTCGATGGCGAGCGGCTTGGTGACGTCCTTGATGGTGAGGTCGCCGACGATCCGGTACTTGTCGCCGCCGAGCTGGTGGGCCTCGGTGGAGCGGAAGGTCATCAGCGGGAACTGCTCGGCGTCGAAGAAGTCGCCGCCGCGCAGGTGGTTGTCGCGGTCGGCGATGCCGGTGTCGACGGATGCGATCTTGACGTCGATGACGGCGGCGGAGGCGGACGGGTCGGTGCCGTCGAGGGTCAGCGTGCCCTCGTGCTCGGCGAACGAGCCGCGCACGTTGGTGACCATGGCGTGACGGACGGTGAAGCCGATGCTGCTGTGCGCCGGGTCGATGGCGTACGTGCCGGTCAGCGCGGCGAGGGCGGGGTCGACCTCGCGGGCGGCGGTGGCGACGGCGGTGCTGCTGTTCTTGCGGCCGAAGAGACCCATGACTGCTCCTTGGGGGACGCGCTGCGGCCCGATGCCGAGCGGTTGAATGTTCAACAAGAACGACTGTAGAGCCATTCCGTTTAATTTTCAACAACTACTTTCGGCGCGTCCGGCGCGTCCGGCGCGTCCGGCGCGTCCGGGCGAAATCCCTCCCGGAGGTCCCCCCAGGGGTCAGTGCCGGGGCGGCTCCGGCGCCGGCCCCAGCGTCGTGGTCCCCGGTGCCGCGCGGTGGCCCAGGCCCGTGCGGTAGGCGTCCATGGCCGCCTCCGTGCGTCCCGTGCGGCGCAGCAGGTCGCCGAGGAGGCGGCACAGGTCCGCCAGGTCGCCCGTCGCGCCGCTGCGCTCCAGCAGGCCCAGGGCCGTGACGTAGTGCTCCTCGGCGGCGTCGAGGTCGCCGCGCTCCTCGCTGATCAGGCCGAGCAGGCGGTGCGCGCCGCCCGCGTGGACCGCGCCGTGCCGGTCGCCCAGCTCCGGCGCCGGGTCGACGAGTGGGGTGAGCAGGGCGGCCGCCTCCGCGTGGCGGCCCAGGCGCCGCAGGACGTCGGCCAGCTCGACCTCGACCTGGCAGGTGAAGAGCGCGGCCCGCTTGGCGGCCAGCATGTCGCGCGCGGTGCGCAACTCGCGTTCCGCGGAGGCCAGTTCGCCCTCCTGTGCGTAGACGTATCCGCGCATCCAGTGGCAGTGCGCCAGGTCGGTGCGCAGCCGCAGCTGGCGGTAGACCGACTGGGCCTTGGCGAGGGAGGCGTCGGCGTCGGCCGTGCGGCCCTCGGCCAGGAAGGTGCGCGCCACCTGGCGGTGCATCCCCGCCACCAGCGCCGGGTCGGAGACCTGCGGCGCGAGCGCCAGGGCCAGTTCGGCGGCGTGGGCGGCGCGCGCCTGGGCACCCATGTCCAGATACGGGCCGATGATCGCCGAGTAGAGCAGGACCAGCGACTCCGGGTCGTTGAGGCCGCTGGTGCCCAGCTCGTCGATGGTCGATTCGAGCAGGTAGCAGGCGTAGCGGAGCTCGCCCGCCAGGACGTGCGCGATCGCCCGGCCCCGGATCGCGCGCGCCCGGCGCGGCAGCGGCTCGCCCACCTGCTGGCGCTCGGCCTCCTCGAAGTGCCGGATCGCATCGGCCAGCTCGCCGCTCTCCAGGGCGCAGTCGCCCAGCCCCAGAAGGGCCTCGGCCTGCTCGGGCGGCAGGTCGTGCAGCTCGGCCTCGGTCAGCAGCCGGCGAAAGCGCACGGCCGCCTCGTCCGCGTCACCGGTCGCCAGGAGCTGCTGGGCGTCGGTGAGTCCCAGGCGCAGCTCGGTCGCCAGGTGCGCGGGGCGGCCGGTGGCCAGCTCCTCGTACGTGGTGCCCAGGCGCTCGGCGAGGTGGCGCAGCGCCGCCTCGGACGGCCTGACCTTGCCGGACTCCAGGGTCGACACATAGG
Source organism: Streptomyces sp. NPDC023838 (assembly GCF_040639555.1). Classification (NCBI taxonomy): domain Bacteria; kingdom Bacillati; phylum Actinomycetota; class Actinomycetes; order Kitasatosporales; family Streptomycetaceae; genus Streptomyces; species Streptomyces sp. NPDC023838. Next base: position 63,108 of record NZ_JBFAAD010000009.1, on the reverse strand, counting down.
CGGGGGTGTAGGCGGGCTCGGCCAGCTGTCGCTGGGTCAGCCCCCGTTCGGCGCGCAGTCGCTGCACCCGGCGGCCGATCACGGCAGGTTCGTCCATCGTGTCTCCCTCGTCCCAGGGCATTGCGCACACCCCGTGCGCCCCCTAACTTAAGCGAGCCGTTCAACAGATTTATCCGATCGCTTAACTTCCGTCACCGGGGGAGGAATTCATGCGCCCAGCCCTGCGCCCAGCCTTGCGTCCGTCATTGCGCCCGTCACTGCGTCCGTCGTTGCGCAGAACCATAGCGGCGACCGGACTCGCCGCGTCCGTCGTCGCCGCGCTCCTGTCCATACCCGCCACGGCCGCCGGCGCCCCGGCTCCCCGGCCGCGCGTCGAGGTCGAGATACCCGGGCCCGAGGGGGGTGCCGTCGCCGGGTCGGGGCATACGCACGTCCCGGCCACGGGAGTGAGCCGTCCCGCCGCCCGGCTCTTCGGCCGGGCCGCCGACGCCGACGGTGACGTCAGCGAGATCGTCGACAACGGGCCGAGCGCCGACCGCCTCGACGTCGTCATCGTCGGCGACGGGTACACCGTCGACCAGCTGGCGAAGTTCCACGCCGACGCCAAGGAGAAGTGGGGCGAGGTGACCGGCGTCGAGCCGTACACCACGTACCAGAACCTGTTCAACGTATGGACCGTCGACGCCGTCTCGGCGCAGTCGGGCGTCTCCGGCGACCCCGCCAAGGGTGATGTGAAGAACACCGCGCTCGGCGCCTACTTCTGGTGCGACGGCATCGAGCGGCTGCTCTGCATCGACCAGGCCAAGGTCGACTCGTACGTCGCCAAGGCCCCGCAGGCCGACCTGGTGATCGTGCTGGCCAACAGCGCCAAGTACGGCGGCGCCGGCTACAACGAGCCCAGCCAGAAGCTCGGTTACGAGGGGATCTCCACGGCGTCGGCCGACAACGCCAAGTCCGGGCAGGTCGCCATCCACGAGACCGGCCACTCGCTGGGCAAGCTCGCGGACGAGTACTTCTATCCGGGCACGCCCGGCTATGAGCACTACTCCGGGCCCGAGGCCGACCAGTCCAACATCTCGGTGCTGAGCGCCGGCGAGATGGCCGCGCGGCGGACCAAGTGGTACCGGTGGCTGGGGGAGACCTCGCCCGACGGCGGCACGGTGGGCGCGTACGAGGGCGGCGGCTACTACGTCACCGGTCTCTTCCGGCCGACGGACAACTCGATCATGCGCATCCTTGGCAAGCCCTTCAGCCTGCCCGGACGCGAGGCGATGATCGCCGGGTTCTACCGGCACGCCTCGATCGCCACGGCCGCCGTGCCGACCGCGCAGACCCTGCGCGCCCACGACCGGGCGCGGGTGACGGTGCCCCGGCTGGTGGGGGCGGACGTCAGGCAGCCGAGGATCCGCTGGTACCTGGACGGCCGCGAGCTGAGCCGGTTCGAGGGGCGCACCTGGGTCGGTGTGGCGCAGGCCGTCATCTCCCCGTGGGACCGGCGTACGCACCAGCTCAAGGTGACCGTGACGGATCCGACGAAGTCGGTGCGGGATCCGCAGATCGCCGCCGGGCTGAGCGACTCTGTGACGTGGAACGTGCGCCGGTGAAGCGGGTGAGCGAGTAAGCGCTTTCTGTTCGGTGTGTCCGGGGCATTGAACGTCCCGGGCACACCGTGCTACACCATGCGGCAGCGGTCTGCACCACTTCCCCCTCCGGGAGTTCCCTGTGTCCTTGCTGCCAGCGTGGTCCCGTCGTACGTTCCTCTCCGTCATCGGGGCAAGCGCTGTCACCCTGGCCGTGGTTCCCGAGGCGTCCGCCGCCCAAGAGGTCGACGCCGACGAGTTCGCGTTGCTGCGCGGGCGCTGGCGCGACCTCTCGCTCGGCACCGGCTTCGACCCGGGCGCCGAGCCGTACGCCTCCCGGCTCAAGGAGACCGGCGACCGGGCCCGCGCCTTCCGGGCCTCGATGGTCCCGGCCGAGCGTTCACTCTGGCCGGACTGCCCGTTCGATCCGCCCGCCGGGATCACCCAGAGCTACAGCCGGCTGTGGACCATGGCGCAGGCCTTCCTCCAGCCCGCCACCGGCCTCACCGGTGACGCCGGTCTGCTCGGTGATCTCGTGGCCGGTCTCGACCACATCGGTGCGAAGGTCTACAACCCGTCCACCACGCGCTACGGCAACTGGTGGGAGTGGCAGATCGGCAGCCCCCGCCTGCTGACCGACCTCGTCAACGCGCTCTACGAGCACCTGGACGAGGGCCGGATCCAGGCCGCCTGCGCTGCCGTCGACCACTTCGTCCCCGACTCCGCGCTCGCCGACTACTCCGGCACCTCCACCGGCGCCAACCGCGTCGACCTGTGCCGCTCGGTCGCGGTGCGCGGGGCGATCGGCCGCACCCCGGCCAAGCTCGCGCTCGCCCGCGACGCCCTCTCGCCCGTCTTCCCGTACGTCACCAAGGGCGACGGCCTCTACGCCGACGGATCCTTCGTCCAGCACACGTCGATCGCCTACTCCGGTACGTACGGACAGGTCATGCTCGACGGGCTGGGGCGGCTCTTCACGCTGCTCGCCGGGACGAGCTGGGCCGTCACCGACCCCAACCGGCAGATCGTCCTCGACAGCGTGGAGCACGCGTACGCGCCGCTGATCCACAACGGCCTGGTGATGGACAGCGTCAACGGGCGTGCGGTGAGCCGGGGTTATCTGCTCGTGGACGATCTGCACGTCATGCGCGGCGACCACTTCCACGGGCAGGCGGTCATCGCCGCCGTCGCGGTCCTCGCGGGCGGCGCCTCCGAGGCCGAGCGGACGCGGTGGCAGAGTCTGATCAAGGGCTGGATCGAGCGGGACCCGACCCACCCCGTCCTGTCCGCCCGCCAGTTCGGGGTCGCGGACCTCGCCCGGCTCCAGGCGGTCGTGGAGGCGCCGGTGGCGGCCGCGCCCGAGCCGGTCGGGCACACCCTCTTCGCCGCCATGGACCGCGCCGTCCACCGCGGGCCCGCCTGGACCGCCAACATCGCGATGGCCTCGGAGCGGATCTCGTACTACGAGTGCGGCAACGGCGAGAACCCGCGCGGCTGGCACACCGGCGCCGGAATGCTCTACTGGTGGCCGGGCGAGCAGGGCAACGACCAGTACACCGACTGGTTCTGGCCGACCGTGGACCCGTACCGGCTGCCGGGGACCACGGTGTCCACCAAGCGGCTCGCGGACCGGGCGGGCGGCGAGTGGGGCGCGGCCAAGCCCGCCGTGACGTGGGTGGGCGGGGTGAGCGACGGCGAGTTCGGGGCCGTCGGCCAGCATCTGAAGGGGCTCGGCTCGACCCTTGAGGCACGCAAGTCCTGGTTCTGCACGGCCGGGACGGTCATCTGCCTCGGGGCCGGGATCACCGCGACCGACGGCGTCCGGGTCGAGACGGTGGTCGACAACCGCAACCTGGGCGAGGCCGGGACCGCCGCCTTCACCCTCGACCGGCGGTCCCGGCCCCGCTGGGCGCATCTGGCCGGTCACGGCGGCTGGGTCTTCCCCGGCGGCGCCACCGCCCTGCACACCCTGCGCGAAGCCAGGACCGGGGCGTGGAGCGACATCAACACCACGAGCTCGGCCGAGCGCCGCACCCGCACCTATCAGACGCTGTGGCTGGACCACGGGGTCGACCCGGCGAACGCCTCGTACAGCTACCAGCTGCTGCCGGGCGCCTCGCGGCAGACGGTCGCGGCCCGCGCCGCCGACACCGGCTGGCTGTCGGTCCTCGCCAACACGGCCGCCCGCCAGGCCGTGTCCGTGCCCGCCCTGGACCTCCTGTGCGCCAACTTCTGGCAGGCTGGGAGCGCGGGCCCGCTGTCGGCCTCCGCGCCCGCGAGCGTCCTCGTACGGAGCAAAGGGGCCACGGCCACGCTCCGGATCGCCGAGCCACCGCGCACCGGGCGGCCGTTCGAGGTGGCCTGGAACCATCCCGTACGACAGGTGACCAGTGCCGATCCCACGGTCGAGGTCCTGGCCACCGGCCAGGCGCTGCGGCTGCGGATCACCCCCGGCACGGCATGCGCGAGCCACCGCTGTGACGTGGCTCTCATCTGACCGCCTTGTTGGACCTCCACAAAGCCCGACCACCCTGAGCTGGCACTTCGCCTGCATCGCGGCGATGTTCTGTTCAGGGGTACCAGGAAAAAGGTCCGGAGACTGTACAGAGTCGACGGCGGGAAATTCTTGGTCGAGTTCGTAGGGTCGATGCATGACCGTTGTGGACGAAACCCCGGGTGAGCCGAGTGACGCGCGTGGCCGTGTGGCCGAGCTGCTGGCCCTGCGCGAGCAGGCCCGGCGCGGGCCGAGCGAGCGCGCGACCGAGGCGCAGCACGCCAAGGGCAAGCTGACCGCACGCGAGCGGATCGACCTGCTCCTCGACCCGGGTTCGTTCAAGGAGGTCGAGCAGCTGCGGCGGCACCGGGCGACCGGCTTCGGCCTGGAGGCCAAGAAGCCGTACACGGACGGTGTCATCACCGGCTGGGGCACGGTCGAGGGCCGTACGGTCTTCGTGTACGCCCACGACTTCCGCATCTTCGGCGGCGCCCTCGGTGAGGCCCACGCCACGAAGATCCACAAGATCATGGACATGGCCATCGCGGCCGGGGCGCCGCTGGTGTCCCTGAACGACGGCGCCGGCGCCCGTATCCAGGAAGGCGTCAGCGCCCTCGCGGGCTACGGCGGCATCTTCCAGCGCAACACCCGCGCCTCGGGCGTCATCCCGCAGATCAGCGTGATGCTCGGCCCGTGCGCGGGCGGCGCGGCCTACAGCCCGGCGCTCACCGACTTCGTGTTCATGGTCCGCGAGACCTCGCAGATGTTCATCACCGGCCCGGACGTCGTCCGCGCGGTGACCGGCGAGGAGATCACCCAGAACGGCCTCGGCGGCGCGGACGTGCACGCCGAGACGTCGGGCGTGGCGCACTTCGCGTACGACGACGAGGAGACCTGCCTCGCCGAGGTGCGGTACCTGCTGTCGATGCTGCCCTCCAACAACCGCGAGAACCCGCCGTCGCACCCCAGCGAGGACCCGGCCACCCGGCGCGGTGACGTGCTGCTCGACCTGGTGCCCGCCGACGGCAACCGCCCGTACGACATGCACAAGGTGATCGAGGAGCTCGTCGACGACGGCGACTACCTGGAGATCCACGAACGCTGGGCCCGCAACATCATCTGCGCCCTGGCCCGGCTCGACGGCCAGGTCGTGGGCATCGTGGCCAACCAGCCGCAGTCGCTCGCGGGCGTCCTGGACATCGAGGCGTCGGAGAAGGCCGCCCGTTTCGTTCAGATGTGCGATGCTTTCAATATCCCGATCGTCACCCTTCTGGACGTGCCCGGCTTCCTGCCCGGTGTCGATCAGGAGCACGGTGGAATCATCCGGCACGGCGCCAAGCTGCTGTACGCGTACTGCAACGCGACCGTGCCCCGGATCTCGCTGATCCTGCGCAAGGCCTATGGCGGGGCGTACATCGTCATGGACTCCCAGTCCATCGGCGCCGACCTCACCTACGCCTGGCCGACCAACGAGATCGCGGTGATGGGCGCCGAAGGTGCCGCCAACGTCATCTTCCGCAAGCAGATCGCGGAGGCCGAGGACCCCGAGGCGATGCGCGTGCGCATGGTCAAGGAGTACAAGGCCGAGCTGATGCACCCGTACTACGCGGCCGAGCGGGGCCTGGTCGACGACGTCATCGACCCCGCCGAGACCCGCGAGGTGCTGATCGCCTCCCTCGCGATGCTGCGCACCAAGCACGCCGACCTGCCGTCCCGCAAGCACGGCAACCCGCCTCAGTAACGAGGAGTCCGAGTGAACACCCCTGTTTCTTCCCCCTCAGTCCTGCGTGTGGAGAAGGGCGAAGCGGCGCCGGAGGAGCTGGCGGCCATCACGGCCGTCCTGCTCGCCCGCGCGGCCGCCCAGCCCGCCCCGTCCCCGTCCCGCGGCCGCGACACGGCAGGCTGGCGCCGCCTGGAGCGCACCCCGGGCTTCCGGGCACCGCACTCCTGGCAGGGCTAGGCTCCTAGGGCCTGTCGTCACATTCCCGTCTGTCCTGCGACGCCTGGCACGCACTCTCGCCGCACCGGGCGAAAGCCCACGTACGTCCAGTACGTGGGCTCTCGCCCGGCGCGCCGAGAGCACGCACCAGACGCCGCCGGACCGCCCTTCGGGCGACGACGGGAATGTGACGACAGGCCCTAGAGCCTGAGAGAAGGCCCCGCCGCTCCCTTGTGGAGCGGCGGGGCCTTCCGCGTGTACGTGCGGGGCGCCCCCGCCGGCCCGCAGACGGACACATGACGAAGGCCCCGCCGCTCCACAAGAGGGAGCGGCGGGGCCTTTCGCGTCGTACGGGCGCAGGGCTACCGAAGCCGTGCCATCAGCGCGTGCTCGACCAGCGTGATCAGCGCGCTCTTCGCGTCCGCGCGGTGGCGGGCGTCGGTGGTGATGATCGGGGTGTCCGGGCCGATCTGCAGGGCCTCGCGGACCTCTTCCGGGGTGTACGGCTGGTGGCCGTCGAAGCCGTTCAGCGCGATGACGAACGGCAGGCCGCTGTTCTCGAAGTAGTCGACGGCCGGGAAGCAGTCGGCGAGGCGGCGGGTGTCGACGAGGACGACGGCGCCGATGGCGCCGCGGACCAGGTCGTCCCACATGAACCAGAAGCGGTCCTGGCCGGGCGTGCCGAACAGGTACAGGATCAGGTCCTGGTCGAGCGTGATGCGGCCGAAGTCCATCGCGACCGTGGTGGTCGTCTTGTCGCCCGTGTGCGTGAGGTCGTCGATGCCCGCGGATGCGGACGTCATGACGGCCTCGGTACGCAGGGGGTTGATCTCCGAGACCGCGCCGACGAACGTGGTCTTGCCCACGCCGAAGCCGCCCGCCACCACGATCTTCGCGGAAGTAGTGGAGCGGGCAGCACCGCCGCTAGAGCTTGCGAAGTCCACTGAGCACCCTTTCGAGCAGTGTCACATCTGGCTGGCCGCCGGCGGACTCGTCGCCGCCGGGCTGGTGGATGGCGACAAGTCCGGCCTCCGCCAGGTCGGCGACGAGGATTCGGGCAACGCCGAGGGGAATGGAGAGGAGTGCCGAGATCTCGGCGACCGACTTGATCTCACGGCACAGATGGCAGATCCGCTGATGCTCGGGCAACTGCCCTTGCAGCCGGGCGGGTTCCGCCGTGGTGTGCACCAGCGCCTCGATGGCGAGCTGGTAGCGCGGCCGGGTGCGGCCGCCGGTCATGGCGTACGGACGCACAAGGGGATTGTGCGTGCCGCCCGCCGGGGAAGACTTGGGGGTCTGCCGCGGCTGCACCGGCTCGATGCGGGGCTGCGGCGGCTGGTCGTACGGGCCCGGCTGGCGCTGGGGCTGCTGGTACGCGTGCTGGCCCTGACCGCTTCTGCTGGGGGCGGAGGGAAAGTTGAACCGGTTCTGCCCGTGCTCACCCGGAGACTGCTGGCCACCGTTGTATGGGTGTCCGCCTGGGGGTGTTGTCACGTTTCCTCCTCCGACTGCCGGTCGCCCGTTCCTGTGGGACCGCGCCACCGCACCTTATGGCGCGGTGGCGAGAAACGCACTGCCTGTCTGGTAGTTGAGAACGGGAAGTTCACAACTAATTAAGGAGACTGCCCTGGAGTTCCGCGCGCAGGTCCGGGGTGAGGACGGTGCCCGCGCGGTCGACAAGAAGGGCCATCTCATAGCCCACGAGACCGATGTCGGCCTCGGGGTGGGCGAGTACGGCCAGCGAGGACCCGTCCGAGATGGACATGATGAAGAGGAAGCCGCGCTCCATCTCCACGACCGTCTGGTTGACGGCACCGCCCTCGAAGATCCGGGAGGCTCCCGCGGTCAGGGACGTCAGTCCGGAGGCAACAGCCGCCAGCTGATCGGCCCGGTCCCGGGGGAAGCCTTCGGACATCGCCAGCAGGAGTCCGTCGGCGGAGACCACCACCGTGTGGGACACCCCGGGGGTGTTGTCCACGAAGTTGGTGATCAACCAGTTCAGATTCTGCGCCGCCTGGCTCATCGGGCTCACACTAACGCTCCTGGTTGTAGGTGTTACTTGTGTCCGACCCCGCGCTGCGGCCCTGCTGGACACCGCGGCGCAAGTTGCTCAACCTGCCGCGGACGTCCTCGGGAGCGCGGGAGACCTGTGGGCCGCCCTGCGGGGTCTGCTCCGCCGCGCCCTCGACCAGATTGGCCTTGGGCACCCGCCGGGGAAGCCCCGAGGGTGTGACCCCGCCGGCCTTCGGCTCACGCAGCTTCTCGGCCCGCGTCCAGCGCTCGTCATTGGTCGAACGCCAGTCGCCGGTGGGCTCGTCGGTGCCAGAAGCGGCGCCGTCGGCGGCTCCGGCAGCGGTACCGTTCACGGTTCCGTTTCCGGTTCCGTTCACGGTCGCGGGGCCGGTGCCCTTGACGGGCTGCCGCTGCTGCTCGGGCCGCTGCGGTTCGGACTTCTGCTGCGGCTCCTGGGCGGCGGGCTGCCAGTTCTGCTGGCCGCTGCCGCGCCTGGGCAGACCGGCGCCGGTCAGCTCGTGGGAGGAGGCCGGGGTGGGGCCCGGACGGTCGAAGCCTACGCGCTCGCGACCGCCCGCGGGAACGTCCGGAGCGGATTCCGCTTCCTCGTTCGCCTGCGGGTAGTCGGACGCGTACGAATCCTGGTACGCGGCGTTCTGCTGCCACTCGCCCTGGTGGGGCGCGTCGCCGTAACCGCCGTCGTACCGCGGACCGTCGGCCGCGGGCGCCTGGTAGGCGGCCTCCGCATAGCCCTGGTCCTGGTAGCCGTTCTGCTGCTGTCCGTAGGACTCCTGCGGGTACGCGTCGGGGTAGTCCTGCGCGTACTGCTGCTGCCCCTCGAACTGGTCGCCGTACGCGGCCTGCCGGCCGTCGTACGACTCCTCGTACCCGCCGTCGTAGGACTGCTGGGCGTACTGCTCGTCGTACGCGGCGCCCTGCTGCACACCGTCGACCTCGTCGCGGTAGAGCGGGCGGTCGCCGCCCTGCGCCTGGGCCTCCAGGGCTGCACGGCGCTCCTCGCGCATCAGCGAGCGGTTGACCGGGTCGAGCTGGAGGGAGTCGCCCTGCTCGCCCGTCTCGTAACGGGAGTCGTCGAAGCCGAGCTCGGCGGCGGTGCGCATGGCCGGGGCCGCCGGGGCCTCGAAGCTCTGCTGCTCCGGGATGATCTGCGAGACGGTGAAGTCGTCGCCGGGCAGCGGCTCGCCACCGCCACCGTGGGTGATCGCGTCCGGGAGCATGACCAGCGAGGTGGTGCCCGCCTGCTCGCCGGAGGGGCGCAGCTGGACGCGGATGCCGTGCCGGTCGGAGAGCCGGCCGACCACGAAGAGGCCCATGCGCTGCGAGACGGCGGCGTCCACGGTCGGCGGGTTCGCCAGCTTGTGGTTGATGTCCGCGAAGTCCTCGGCGGTGAGGCCGATGCCCTTGTCGTGGATCTCGATCATGACGCGGCCGTCGGGGAGACGGGTGGCGGTGACACGGACCTTGGTCTGCGGGGAGGAGAACGTGGTGGCGTTCTCCAGGAGCTCGGCGAGCAGGTGCACGAGGTCGGTCACGGCCTGGCCGTGGATCTCGCTCTCCGGCACACCGGTCAGCTCGATGCGCTCGTACGACTCCACCTCGGAGGAGGCGGCGCGCAACACGTCGACCAGCGGGACCGGCTGGTTCCAGCGGCGGCCCGGCTCCTCGCCGGCGAGGACCAGGAGGTTCTCGCCGTTGCGGCGCATACGGGTCGCGAGGTGGTCCAGCTTGAAGAGGCTCTCCAGCTGGTCCGGGTCGGCCTCGTTGTTCTCCAGGTCGGTGATGAGAGTCAGCTGGCCCTCGATCAGGGACTGGTTGCGGCGCGACAGGTTGGTGAAGATCGCGTTGACGTTCCCTCGCAGGAGCGCCTGCTCGGCGGCGAGCCGAACGGCCTCGCGGTGGACCTGGTCGAAGGCGCGGGCGACCTCGCCGATCTCGTCCGTGGAGGTGATCGGGATGGGCTCGACCCGGGTGTCGACCCGGCCGGGCTCGGTGCGCGAGAGCTGGTCGACGAGCATCGGCAGTCGCGTTTCGGCCACCTCGAAGGCGGCGGAGCGCAGCCGGCGCATCGAGCGGCTCATCTGGCGGGCCACCATGCCGGCCAGGATGAAGGCGGCGAGCAGCGAGACCACGACGATCGCGCCGTTGAGGTACGCGGAGGTCTTGGCGTCGTCCGCGATCTGGCCGGCCTCGGTCACGGCCTTGGTGACCAGGTCCTGCTCGATCTCGGTGTAGCCGTCGAACTTGGCGGTGGAGGCGGCCATCCAGGTGTCGGGCGTGATGCCCTGGGCCTTGAGCTGCTTGGCGCTCTGTCCCTCGCCGATCGCGGCGGCCATGCTGTTGAAGGGCGAGCCGTCGCGGGCCGGGGCGGCACCGATGCGCGGGCCGTCGTCGGCCTGCTGGCGCGTCGCGGGGAGGTCCTTGGCGGCCTGGGCGGCCTTGGCCTCCATGACCTGCTTCAGATGGGCGCTGTCCGCGTCCGTACCACCCGCGTCGAACTCGCCGAGGGCGATGAACTCCAGGTAGTTGTACGAGTTGAACGCCTTGACCTGCATCTGGAAGGTCTTGGGGTCCTCGCTCGGACGGATGATGAGGTGCAGACCAATGGAACGCTGCAGTGACTCCGCGGCCTTGGCGAGGTCGACCGCGTAGACCATGCGGCCGTAGCTGGTGATGTTGCCGGTGCCGAGGCCGAGCTCGTTGGAGAACGTGCTCAGGTAGTGGGGGACCTGGGTGTAGCCCTCTTCGGTCAGCACCGGGTTCTTGGCCTCGACACCCTTGGCGAACGCGGTCTTGCGCAGGGCGTCGAGGTTCTTCTCGGCCTCGCGGACCTTGGCCAGACGGCGCTTGAGGCTCGCCGTGTCCGGCATGCCCTGAACCTCGGCGTCGAACTTGGCGCGGGCCGCGTCTGAGGTGGCGTACGCCTTGTTGATGACGTCGGCGTCGCGCTTGTTCTGCAGCAGGGGCTGAGCGGTGAGGTCACGCTCGTTGAGCAGGGCCTGGCCGTACTCCGAGGCGGCGCGCACGATCTGCGCCGTCTTCTCGGCGTCACGCGCGTCGCGCCAGGTGGATATGGAGCCCTTGACCTCGAAGCCGCCCATGACGAGGCCGACGAGGACGGGGATGAGGAGGATGGCGTTCAGACGGGTGGCCACCCGCCAGTTGCGCGGCGAGAACTTGCTCCGACTGCCGGAGTCGGGGGCGGCGGCCTGACCCGCGCCCTTGCCCCCGGCGGGGGACGGCCGCTCGTCCGGCGTCGCCGCATTGCGCTGCGGCGGGGTGAAGTTGCCCCGCGCCTGCTGCGTCGCGGAGCTCGTCGTGCTTCGCCTCACTCGACCAACAACCTCTCGGCGCCGGCACCTCTCGTGGTGTGCCTATAAATGTTCTGAGCCGTACTACTCGGGAGTTCGTCGAATTCCAGCACGCCAGGGGGGTCCGTTCCAAACAGCTGGAATCCGGGATTCCGAGTGGCGCACGCCTCAGATAAAACGGGCATAAAGAGCGAGCCCCGCCAAATGGCGGGGCTAATGTGAGCACAGTGAGACCAGGTGAACGCGGCGGGTGTCCGTGACGAGGGAATTCTCTGTCGAAACGTTATGAACACAGGGGCGGATCGTGTCAAAGGACACAGTCCGCCCCCGTTCGTCTACGACAACTGCCGTATGCCCCTGCCTACTTGAGTCGTGCCATCAGTGCGTGCTCGACCAGCGTGATCAGCGCGCTCTTCGCATCGCCGCGGTGGCGGGCGTCGGTGGTGATGATCGGGGTGTCCGGGCCGATCTGCAGGGCCTCGCGGACCTCTTCCGGGGTGTACGGCTGGTGGCCGTCGAAGCCGTTGAGGGCGATGACGAACGGCAGGCCGCTGTTCTCGAAGTAGTCGACGGCCGGGAAGCAGTCGGCGAGGCGGCGGGTGTCGACGAGGACGACGGCGCCGATGGCGCCGCGGACCAGGTCGTCCCACATGAACCAGAAGCGGTCCTGGCCCGGCGTACCGAAGAGGTACAGGATCAGGTCCTGGTCCAGGGTGATGCGGCCGAAGTCCATGGCCACCGTGGTGGTGGTCTTGTCCCCGGTGTGGGTGAGGTCGTCGATGCCCGCGGACGCGGACGTCATCACGGCCTCGGTGCGCAGCGGGTTGATCTCCGAGACCGCGCCGACGAACGTGGTCTTGCCCACGCCGAAGCCGCCCGCCACCACGATCTTCGCGGAGGTGGTAGAGCGGGCAGCACCGCCGCTAGAGCTTGCGAAGTCCACTGAGCACCCTTTCGAGCAGCGTCACATCCGGCGTGCCGCCGGCCTCTCCATTGCCCGGCTGGTGGATGGCCACCATGCCGGCCTCCGCCAGGTCGGCGACAAGAATCCGGGCCACGCCGAGCGGCATCTGCAGCAGCGCCGAGACCTCCGCCACCGACTTGACCTCGCGGCACAGGTGGCAGATCCGCTGGTGCTCCGGGAGCAGCGTCGCCAGGTGCGCCGGGTCCGCGGTCGTGCTGACCAGCGCCTCGATGGCGAGCTGGTAGCGCGGCCGGGTCCGGCCGCCCGTCATGGCGTACGGGCGGACCAGCGGCTGGTCGCCTTCACTGTCGTAGTGCGCGTCGTGCAGAGCGCCGTACGAATCGTGTGAGGCGGGTGGCGGGGTCATGGATCCTCCGGGCGGGACAGCAGGGACAGCGAGTGTCTTCGAGCCGTCTTGTGTGGCCGGTGGGGGGCGTTGCGGCCGGACGGTGGTTTCTGACTGAGGTGGGGGGGCCTCAGTGGAGCAGGCTCCCCTGGAGCTCCGCTCGCAGGTCCGGGGTGAGGACCGAGCCCGCGCGGTCGACCAGGAGGGCCATCTCGTAACCGACCAGGCCGATGTCGCACTCGGGGTGGGCGAGCACGGCCAGCGAGGAGCCGTCGGAGACGGACATCAGGAAGAGGAAGCCGCGCTCCATCTCCACCACGGTCTGGGCGACGGTGCCGCCCTCGAAGATCCGGGACGCACCCGCGGTCAGCGAGGTGAGACCGGACGCCACGGCCGCGAGCTGGTCGGCCCGGTCCCGCGGAAAACCTTCGGACATGGCAAGCAGCAGACCGTCGGCGGAGACCACCACCGTGTGGGACACCCCGGGGGTGTTGTCCACGAAGTTGGTGATCAACCAGTTCAGGTTCTGCGCCGCCTGGCTCATCTGACTCAACTATCGCTCCTGCTGGTGAGTGGGGTCCATCGAGAAACTGCCGGTCGACGGGCCGTTGCCGGCCTGCCGCCCCTGCTGGATACCCCGGCGGAGATTGGTCAGGCGGCCGCGCACGTCGTCGGGCGCACGCGAGACCTGGGGGCCTGCCTGGTTCTGCTGCTGTTGTGCGGTGCCCGCCACCAGATTGGCACGCGGGACCCGCTTGGGCAGACCGGAAGTGGTGATACCGCCGGCGGCGGGCTTGCGGGCCCGCTCGGCCTGGCGGACGAGTTCGTCGTTGGGCGAGGGCCGCCAGGAGCCGTTGCCGGCCGCGCCGTTGGCGTCGCGCTGGACGGGGGCGGGGCGGCGCTCGGCGCTCTGGGGCGCCGCGGCCGGGGACTGCGCCGGACGCGGACCACCCTGCTGGGGTCCGCCCCGGCCGGCCTGGCCCTGGTTGCCCTGGCCCTGGGCGCCCGGTGCGGGCTGCCCCGGCTGCTGGCCGTTCTGACCGCCCTGCTGACCACCCTGGCCGTGGAACCAGTTGGTCTCCAGGGTGTCGTACAGCGGCGTACGGCCGTCACCGGCGTTCGGAGCCGGCGGCAGTGCCTCGGGCTGCGACTGCCGCGGGTTCCCGGCGGCCGGACGCTGCTGCCCCTGGTTCTGCCGGGGCTGCTGCGGCGCCTGGTACTGCTGGGGCTGCGGCTGCTGCGGGGCGCGCGGCGCGTCGAAGTCAGGCCGGGCGAACTCCGAGGTGGCCCCGGGTCCCTGGCGGTCGTCCATCGGCGGGCGGGCGTACTGGCCGGTGTTCTGGCCGGTGCCGATGCCGTTGTTCTGGGCTGCGTTCTGGGCAGCGTTCTGGCCCGTGGGCTGGCCGTACGCGCCGGGGCGCTCGTACTGGCCGGTGTTCGACGGCGACTGGGCACCCTGCGGCGCGCCGAAGACGTCCGGGCGCACGAACTGGCCGGTGGACGAGGTGTCCTGGCCGGGCGGCGGCCCGTCGAAGTCGGGGCGGGCGAACTCGGCCGTGGAGCCGGGGCCCTGGCGGTCGTCGAGCTGCGGCCGGGGGTACTGGCCGGTGTGCTGCTCGATCTCCTCGTGGCCGCGCGGGCCGTCCTGCGCCGCCTGCTCGTTGCCCCAGCTCGCGGCCTGCGGGCGCTGTGGGGCGCCGCCGCCGGGCAGCTCGGCGCGCGGGGCGCCGGGCGGCGGGGTCAGCGGACGGTCGCCGCGGCGCGGGGCCAGGGGCTGCTGGGCCGGGGCGCCGGCGCCGAAGCCGCCGCCCTGGCCGAAGCCGCCCTGGTTCTGGCCCCGCTGGGGCTGGCCGCCGCCGTCGCGCGGGGGCAGCGCGGCACGCGGACCGGCGCCGCCGGCCACCGCACCGCGCGGGGCGCCCGTGCCGAGCCGGCCGCCACCGGGGCCGCCGGCCGGGCCGCTGCCGAGCGCACCGGCGAGACCGGCGCGGGCACCGGGGCCCGGGGTGACGCCGGGACGGCCGGCGCCGGGGCCCGAGGGGGCCTGCGACTGGGGGCCGCCGGGCTTGCCCGGGGCCTTCTTGCCGCCCTGGGCGACGTCGACGGGCAGCATGACGAGCGCCGTCGTACCGCCGGAGTCGGAGGGGCGCAGCTGGATGCGGATGCCGTGTCGCAGGGACAGGCGGCCGACCACGAACAGACCCATGCGGCGCGAGACGGAGACGTCCACGGTGGGCGGCGACGCCAGCCGCTCGTTGATCGCGGCGAGGTCCTCGGGGGAGAGGCCGATGCCGGTGTCGTGGATCTCGACCAGGACGCGGCCGTCGGGCAGCGCGTGACCGGTGACGCGGACCTTGGTCTGCGGCGAGGAGAACGAGGTGGCGTTCTCCAGCAGCTCGGCGAGCAGGTGCACGAGGTCGTTGACCACGCGGCCGGCGACGTCGGTGGCGGGCACGGCCGCCAGCTCGATGCGCTCGTACTGCTCCACCTCGGAGGCGGCGGCGCGGAGCACGTCGACCAGCGGGACGGGCCGGGTCCACCGGCGACCGGGCTCTTCACCGGCCAGAACGAGGAGGTTCTCACCGTTCCGGCGCATACGGGTCGCGAGGTGGTCGAGCTTGAAGAGCGAGGAGAGCTGGTCCGGGTCGGCCTCGCGGGACTCCAGTTCGGAGATGAGCGAGAGCTGACGCTGGATGAGGCCCTGCGAGCGGCGCGAGAGGTTGGTGAACATCGCGTTGACGTTGCCTCGCAGAAGGGCCTGCTCGGCGGCGAGACGCACGGCCTCGCGGTGCACGTCGTCGAAGGCCGCGGCCACCTGGCCGATCTCGTCCCGGGAGTGCACGCCGACCGACTCCACGGACGTGTCGACGTCCTGCGGGTCGGACTCGGAGAGCTGCTTGACGAGCTCGGGCAGCCGGTCCTGGGCGACCCGGGTCGCGGTGTCCTGGAGCCGCCGCAGCGAGCGGATCATGGACCGGGCCACGACGAACGCGCCGACCAGCGAGACGCCGAGGACGATGAGGATCAGGGCACCGTTGAGGATCGCGTCCCGCTGCGACTGGTCGCGCAGCTCGCGGGCCTTCTGCTCCATCTCGCCGAGCAGCGTCTGCTCGATGGTCTTCATCTGGTTGATCTTGTTGGAGTCCTGGTCGTACCAGTCGAGGTACGAGCGCTTGGTCTCCGTGGCGAGGCCGCCCTTGAGGACGCGCTGGGAGTACGCGTTGGCCGCGGTGATCTCCGAGTTGCCCTTGTCGAGCGGGGCCATCAGCTCTTCGGGGTTGCCGTGGTTGCTCTCGTACACGATCGAGAACGACGACAGTTCCTGGCGCTCGCCGTCCGCCGCCGACTTGGCGTAGAGGCGGTCGGACTCGGCGAGCGTGCCGGTCTTGTCCTTGGTCGCGGGGAGCGCGGCGGCGATGATCGCGCGCTGGATGGAGGCGTACTCCTTGGCGGAGGAGAACGCGGCCAGCGCACGGGTGCGCTTGATCATCTCCGGGTTGGAGGTGGCCTGCGCCATGTCCTGCGAGAGGCTGAGGAGGCCGCGGATGAGGCGGCTGTAGCCCTCGACGGTCTGGGAGTCCGAGACGTCGCCGTGGTAGGCGCTCTTGCGGATGTTGTCGAGGTCCTGGAGCTGGATCGCGATGGCCGTGACGTTACGGCGGATCGACTCCAGGGCGTCGTCGTTGTCCGGGTTGTCGACGTCCTGGGTGGCCGTCATGAACGACTGCTTGACGCGGTCGGTGGTGGACCGGGCCGTCTGGACCATGTCCGAGCCGGTCTCGGTGGCCAGCGGGCCCGCCGACTTGTCGCGCTCCTCCTGGAGCGCGGCGGCCAGCTCGGTGGCCTGCTTGGTCATGTCGGTGAGCAGCTGCATGTGGTCGAGCTGCTTCATGTCGTTCATCGACTGGTTGATGCGCAGCCCGCCGAGGGTGGTCGCGGCGACCACGGGCAGGGTCAGCAGCGCGACCAGTCGGGTGGAGATGCGCCAGTTGCGCAGGGCTATTCGCGACCCGGTGTCCACCGCCGGCTTCGGCTTGGGCGCGGCCGAGGGCTTCTCGCCGCCCGCGGCGGAGCGGCCGGTCGGGCCGGAGGGGCCGCCCTTGTCGTCACCGCCCGGCGAAGGAGCCGACGGATTCTGGGTGGCCCGGGGGTTCTGGGCGTGCTGGGGCGAGGAACTGACTGATGTGGGGCCAGTCCCGCCGTGCGGCTCCTGCTCCGCCGCAGCGCTGCCATCCCTCTTGAAACGTCCCTGCACTAGCGTCGCAACCTCTGGACCAGGCGTCCCCCCGCTCTGAACGGAAGGGACGGTGTCGGCGTCGTGGGGCAAGTGTGCGCCCCATGTGTTGGTCGTGAGTGACCGGCGCTTGTTGGACTCCCCCTCCCCGCCGCCACTCGGCGCTGCGTTGCGCCCCTGCGCGCCGGTCAGTGACCCGCGGCGGTGCGTGGAATTCCAGCACAGTGCCGGATCTCCAACAAGGCCCGTGTACCGGGCTGTGACCTGAGTGACACATTGTGATGACCGGGTCACAAGCCGTAGAAGGTATGCACGGATGAATCGGACTTTTACCCACGAGTCGCTTACGTGGGAGGAGCTACCCAGTCGCCATGATCAAGAGCGGAATGGAAGGTTCAGTGGTGCAATGTCCGTTTCGGGAGCCGGAGTTGATGGGCCGTAATGCCCGAATTGTTTACCAACTCGTGAGCAAACTCACATGATGATCGTCGCCTCTACAGCCGTTTGCCGGGAATTCGAATGTTTAGCCTGACGCTTTACAGGGATGGGCAATCCGACAACCGGCGCCGCCGCGCGCCCCGCAACCGACAGGGTCCGAACGGCAGATGAAGACGACGATGATGATCCGCACCATAGCCAACCCGCGCCGCACCACCCTGGCGCACCTCGCGGACGCCGAGGAGATGCAGACGGAGCTCCTGCCCGAGCACTCCCTCGACCTGCCGGCCCAGACGGCCAACCCGCGCCGCACCGTCCTGATGGACGCCCCGGTCGCCGCCACCGCGCCGTAACACCCGCGAGCGCCACCGCGCGGCGGTAACGCGACAGCGGTACGCGGAGGACAAAACGCAGGTCGTCCCCCTCACCCGCGTTAGCCTGGAGCGTCAGTCTCCAGCCAGCGACCAAGTGAGGGGCGACAGCATCCCGTGCGCATCGCCAGATTCTCCATCGACGGCAATGTCGCCTTCGGCGCGGTCGAGGACACCCCGCAGGGGCCGGTCCTCGACATCATCAAGGGCATTCCGTACGCCGACTTCGAGCTCTCCGGAACCAAGGTCCCGCTGAGCAAGGTCCGGCTGTTGCCGCCGGTGCTGCCCAACAAGGTCGTGGCCATCGGCCGCAACTACGCGGAGCACGCGAAGGAGCTCGGCAACGAGGTCCCCGAGGTGCCGGTCGCCTTCTTCAAGCCCACCACCTCGGTGATCGGCTCCGGCGACGCGATCGAGTACCCCTCCTTCTCCAACGAGCTGCACCACGAGGCCGAGCTGGCCGTGGTGATCGGCCGGATGTGCCGCGAGGTCCCGCGCGAGCGCGTCAAGGACGTCATCTTCGGCTACACCTGCGCCAACGACGTCACCGCGCGCGACGCCCAGCAGCGCGAGAAGCAGTGGGCCCGGGCCAAGGGCTTCGACACCTCGTGCCCGCTCGGCCCCTGGGTGGAGACCGACCTCGACCCGACGGATCTCACGATCCAGGCGACGGTCAACGGCGAACAGCGCCAGCTGGGCCGCACGAGCGACATGATCCGCTCCATCGAGGACCTGGTCGTCCACATCACCGAGGCGATGACGCTGCTCCCGGGCGACGTCATCCTCACCGGCACCCCCGCCGGGGTCGGCCCCCTCAACGTCGGCGACGAGGTCGCCGTCACCATCGAAGGCATCGGCACTCTCACCAACAAGGTGATCAAGCGTGGCTAACCCCCTGGACGCGAACATCCGCGTCCGTTTCTGTCCCTCCCCGACCGGCAACCCGCACGTCGGCCTGGTCCGCACCGCCCTGTTCAACTGGGCGTTCGCGCGGCACCACCAGGGCACCATGGTCTTCCGCATCGAGGACACCGACGCGGCGCGCGACTCCGAGGAGTCGTACAACCAGCTGCTCGACTCGCTGCGCTGGCTGGGCCTCGACTGGGACGAGGGCCCCGAGGTGGGCGGCCCGCACGCCCCCTACCGCCAGTCCCAGCGGATGGACATCTACAAGGACGTGGCCGAGAAGCTGCTCGCGGGCGGCTACGCGTACCACTGCTTCTGCACGGCCGTGGAGCTGGAAGCCCGTCGTGACGCCGCCCGTCTGGCCGGCAAGCCGTCGGGCTACGACGGCACCTGCCGCAACCTGAGCGCCGAGCGCATCGAGCGGTACCGCGCCGAGGGCCGCGAGTCGATCGTCCGCTTCAAGATGCCCGACGAGCCGATCACCTTCACGGACCTGGTCCGCGGCGAGCTGACCTTCACCCCGGACAACGTGCCGGACTACGGCATCGTCCGTGCCAACGGCGCCCCGCTGTACACGCTGGTCAACCCGGTCGACGACGCGCTGATGGAGATCACCCACGTCCTGCGCGGCGAGGACCTGCTCTCCTCCACCCCGCGCCAGATCGCGCTCTACAAGGCGCTGATCGAGCTGGGCGTGGCCAAGGAGACCCCGGCCTTCGGCCACCTGCCGTACGTCATGGGTGAGGGCAACAAGAAGCTCTCCAAGCGCGACCCGCAGGCCTCCCTGAACGTCTACCGGGAGCGCGGCTTCCTCCCGGAGGGCCTGCTCAACTACCTCTCCCTCCTCGGCTGGTCCTTCTCGGCCGACCAGGACGTCTTCTCGATCTCCGGCATGGTCGCGAAGTTCGACGTCAGCGACGTCAACGCCAATCCGGCCCGCTTCGACCTGAAGAAGGCCGAGTCGATCAACGCGGACCACATCCGCATGCTCGACGTGAAGGCGTTCACGGCCGCCTGCGAGCCGTGGCTGACCGCCCCGCACGCCAACTGGGCGCCCGAGGACTTCGACCGCGCCGCCTGGGAGGCCATCGCGCCGCACGCCCAGACCCGCGTGACCGTCCTCTCCGACATCACGGCCAACGTCGACTTCCTCTTCCTCAAGGAGCCGGTCGAGGACGAGGCGTCCTGGGCGAAGGCGATGAAGGAGGGCTCGGACGCGCTGCTGCGCACGGCCCGCGAGAAGCTGGACGCGGCCGACTGGTCCTCCCCGGAGTCCCTCAAGGAGGCCGTCCTGGCCGCCGGCGAGGCGCACGGCCTCAAGCTCGGCAAGGCGCAGGCCCCGGTCCGCGTCGCCGTCACCGGCCGCACGGTGGGCCTGCCGCTCTTCGAGTCCCTGGAGATCCTGGGCAAGGAGAAGACCCTGGCCCGCATCGACGCGGCGCTGGCGAAACTGGCGGGGTAGTCACCCGCGTACGACCCGAAGGGGCGGTGGCCGGACCGGCTGCCGCCCCTTCGGCGTCGTACCGTCGCCGCATGACCGGGGATTCCCCCGAACGCCCAGCCGGGGAGCGCGCCGCCGGGGTACCGTCGACGGCATGGCGACCCGGGCCGTCCTCTGGGACATCGACGACACGATCTTCGACTACGCCTCGGCCGGCCGCACGGGCATGCGCGAGCACCTGGAGGTCGAGGGGCTGCCCGCCGCGTACGCGTCGGTCGAGCAGGCGCTCGCCGTCTGGGACAAGCTCACCGCGTACCACTGGGCGAGGTTCGCCGCGGGGGAGACGGACTGGGAGGGGCAGCGGCGCGACCGGGTGCGCGCCTTCCTCGGCGCCGAGCTGAGCGACCCCGAGGCGGAGGCCTGGTTCGAGCGGCACCTGAACCATTACGAAGCCGCCTGGTCGCTCTTCCCCGACACCGTGCCCGCCCTCGACCTGCTCGCCCAGGGCTACCGGCACGCCGTCCTCTCCAACTCCTCCCTCCACCACCAGGAGCGCAAGCTGCGGGTCCTGGGCGTGCGGGACCGGTTCGAGGCCGTGGTGTGCGCGGTCGAGCTGGGGATCTCCAAGCCCGACGCCGGGGCCTTCCACGCGGCCTGCGACGCGCTGGGGCTCGCGCCGGGTGAGGTCGCGTACGTGGGCGACCAGCCGGACATCGACGCGCGCGGCGCCGTCGAGGCGGGGCTGCTGGGGATCTGGCTGGACCGCAACGGAGTGGGCGGGCGGCCCGAACTGATCCGGATCACCGGCCTGGAGGAGCTCCCCGACCTGCTGCGCCGCGATACCCGTTTTGGAGCGCCGGACACCTTCGGGTAATGTTCTTCCTGCGCCGAGGGGAGCGGGAAGAAAAGCCCGGAACCGAAAGCGCAAGCCGAGCAAGACTCCCAGCAGGGGTTGCGCTTTGGTGGCCTATGGTGTAATTGGCAGCACGACGGTTTCTGGTTCCGTTAGTCTAGGTTCGAGTCCTGGTAGGCCAGCTCGCAGAGCTCATCTGCACCGCGGATTCCAGATCCGCAAAGCCCCCGTTGTGTAGCGGCCTAGCACGCTGCCCTCTCAAGGCAGTAGCGCCGGTTCGAATCCGGTCGGGGGTACAGATCCTTCCCAGGGAGGCAGTCCGGGTCGCACCCGCTGGCTCTCATGCAGGATCGCTAGGGCCCCCGTTGTGTAGCGGCCTAGCACGCCGCCCTCTCAAGGCGGTAGCGCCGGTTCGAATCCGGTCGGGGGTACTGGTCTCAACCAGATATTGGTCTGAACCACCATGGGCTATGGTGTAATTGGCAACACTACGGTTTCTGGTACCGTCATTCTAGGTTCGAGTCCTGGTAGCCCAGCGCAGTAACAGCAGCACCAGCTAGCCCCCGTTGTGTAGCGGCCTAGCACGCCGCCCTCTCAAGGCGGTAGCGCCGGTTCGAATCCGGTCGGGGGTACGTGAAGAAGGGGCCCGGCACACACAGTGTGCCGGGCCCCTTCCGTGTGCCCGCTCCCCGCGCCCGGGGCGGCCCGTCGCCGGGCGGCGGTCACGGGCGGACGAAGCGCCGCGCCGACTCCTGCGCCTGGGCGAGCCGTCGCAGGCTCAGCAGCACCGGCTCGTAGAGCACGGTCAACGCCACGGCCGCCTCGACCTGTTCGGCGGGCGTCGCGTAGCGCTCCACCAAGTCCAGGTCGGTGACCGCCACTTGGGTCGCGGCCGCCGCGTACGGTGCCAACTCCTCGGTGCCGCACGGGTATCCGAGCCGGGCGAGCGCGGTCACCGCCGTCAGCAGGGTCCGATACGCGCCCGAGCTCCCCTCCGGGTCCGAGCCCCCGTACTGCCAGCCGAGCCCGTCGATCAGCGCGTCCACCGACGCGCGCGCGGCCTGTGTGTACGGGTCGCCGGGGCTGGGCTCCGGCGCGTTCGGCAGGGCCTCGACGGCCACGCCCAGGCGGGAGTGCTGGTCCAGGGAGTCGTCCTCCAGGGCCGCGAGCACCTCCTTGGCGGCGGCCACCGGCACCCGGCCCACCTGGATCAGGGCGCGCACGAGCTTGAGCCGCTGCAGGTGCGCCGTGCCGTAGTCGGCCTGGGTGGCCGTGACCCGGTCGCCCGGCGGCAGCAGCCCCTCGCGCAGGTAGTACTTGATCGTCGCCGCCGCGACCCCGCTGCGCTCGCTCAGCTCCGCCAGTCTCATTCCTCTTGCGCCTTTCTTTGGAGAGTGCCACTATCTAACCATCGGATAGCGGAACTATCCAATGCACGCCCAACCAACGTGTCACTGGGGGATCACCATGAGCGCCAAGCTGATCGAGGGACGCATGACCGCCGGCGCCGAGGGGGACGTGGTCGTCTTCCTCATCGGGATGCGCATCAACCGCTTCCGCTCGCTGCGCAGTTGGCTGCCGGTCACGTCCGCGATGCCCCGGATGCTGAAGGAGCTCGTCAAGGAGGAGGGGAGCGGGCTGCTCGGCTTCCAGCCCGTCCTGGCCGGGCCGCGCACACTGGCGGTGGTGCAGTACTGGGAGTCCAAGGAGAAGCTCCTGGCGTACGCGTCGGCGCAGGACAAGGAGCACCGCCCGGCCTGGGCGGCCTTCAACCGCCGGGCGCGCGGGGCCAAGGGGGCCGTGGGGATCTGGCACGAGACGTATGTGGTCCCGGCGGGCTCGTACGAGTCGATCTACGCCGGGATGCCGGAGTTCGGCCTGGGCAAGGCGACGGGCGTGGTGCCGGTCGGCCGCCGGGGCGAGCGCGCGGCGGACCGCCTGAAGGCGTAGCGCTCCGCCGGCCCTTGGCGGCGCGGTCCCGGCACCTGCTCCCGCACGGTCGCTCAGCGGCCCCGGACACGCCTCCGGCCCACCGCTGCGGCGTTGAAGCGGTGGGCCGGAGGCGGACGTGGGGCGGGGCTAGCCGTTGCGGCGCAGGGCCTCGGAGAGGCGGGCGGCGGCGTCGATGACCGCCTGGGCGTGCATCCGGCCGGGGTGGCGGGTCAGGCGCTCGATGGGTCCGGAGACCGAGACGGCCGCCACCACGCGGTTGGACGGGCCGCGCACCGGCGCCGAGACCGAGGCCACGCCCGGCTCGCGCTCGCCGATCGACTGGGCCCAGCCCCGGCGCCGTACGCCCGACAGGGCCGTCGCCGTGAAGCGGGCGCCCTGCAGGCCCCGGTGCAGCCGCTCCGGCTCCTCCCAGGCCATCAGGATCTGCGCGGAGGAGCCCGCCTTCATCGTCAGGGTCGAGCCGACCGGCACGGTGTCCCGCAGTCCGGACAGCCGCTCGGCCGCCGCCACGCAGATCCGCATGTCGCCCTGGCGACGGTAGAGCTGCGCGCTCTCGCCCGTCACGTCGCGCAGATGCGTGAGCACGGGGCCTGCCGTGGCCAGCAGGCGGTCCTCGCCGGCCGCGGCCGCGAGCTCCGCGAGCCGCGGGCCGAGGATGAACCGGCCCTGCATGTCCCTCGCCACCATCCGGTGGTGTTCCAGTGCCACGGCAAGGCGGTGTGCCGTGGGTCGTGCGAGCCCGGTGGCCGCGACCAACCCCGCGAGGGTGGCCGGACCGGACTCCAGGGCGCTCAGGACGAGAGCCGCCTTGTCGAGAACGCCGACGCCGCTAGAGTTGTCCATGAAACGATACTCGCGTCTCACTCTGTGAAACGCAAGTTCAATTTTCTCCGGAACTTGCGAACCTGTACTGGCGGTCCGCACAACGGTCCGCAGCCACCGTCCGGTCCCGGGGGCCCGGGCGGAGCACCCGGTCTCTAGTTGGGCCGGCGACGACGCCGGCCGGAGGGAAAGCGATGGGTAGGACACTCGCGGAGAAGGTCTGGGACGACCATGTCGTCAGGCGCGCCGAGGGCGAGCCCGACCTCCTCTTCATCGATCTGCACCTGCTGCACGAGGTGACCAGCCCGCAGGCCTTCGACGGTCTGCGCAAGAGCGGCCGCCCGGTCCGGCGCCTCGACCTCACCATCGCGACCGAGGACCACAACACCCCGACCATCGACATCGACAAGCCCATCGCCGACCCGGTCTCCCGGGCCCAGCTGGAGACGCTGCGCAAGAACTGCGCCGAGTTCGGCGTACGGCTGCACCCGCTCGGCGACGTCGAGCAGGGCGTCGTCCACGTGGTGGGACCGCAGCTGGGGCTGACCCAGCCCGGCACCACCGTGGTCTGCGGTGACTCGCACACCTCCACGCACGGCGCCTTCGGAGCCCTGGCGTTCGGGATCGGCACCTCACAGGTAGAGCATGTGCTCGCCACCCAGACCCTGCCACTGGCGCCCTTCAAGACCATGGCCATCACCGTCGACGGCGAGCTGCCCGACGGCGTCACCGCCAAGGACCTGATCCTGGCCATCATCGCCAGGATCGGCACCGGCGGCGGCCAGGGCTATGTGCTGGAATACCGCGGCTCAGCCATCGAGAAGCTCTCGATGGAGGCCCGGATGACCATCTGCAACATGTCGATCGAGGCCGGCGCCCGGGCAGGCATGATCGCCCCCGACAAGACCACGTTCGACTACCTGGAGGGCCGCGCGCACGCCCCCGAGGGCGCGGACTGGGACGCGGCGGTCGCGTACTGGCAGACCCTGAAGACGGACGAGGACGCGGTCTTCGACGCCGAGGTGGTCATCGACGCCACCGAGCTCTCGCCGTTCGTCACCTGGGGCACCAACCCGGGCCAGGGCGCACCGCTTTCGGCCTCCGTCCCCGACCCGGCTTCGTACGAAGACGCTTCGGAGCGCCTGGCCGCCGAAAAGGCCCTGGAGTACATGGGGTTGACCGCGGGGCAGCCGCTGCGCGCCATCGACGTCGACACCGTCTTCGTAGGTTCGTGCACCAACGGCCGCATCGAGGACCTGCGCTCGGCCGCCTCGATCCTGGAGGGCCGCAAAGTCGCCGACGGCGTACGGATGCTGGTCGTCCCGGGCTCGGTCCGGGTCGCCCTGCAGGCCGTCGAGGAGGGCCTGGACAAGGTCTTCACCGCCGCCGGCGCCGAATGGCGCCACGCGGGCTGCTCGATGTGCCTGGGTATGAACCCGGACCAGCTGGCCCCCGGTGAGCGCTCCGCCTCCACCTCCAACCGCAACTTCGAGGGCAGGCAGGGCAAGGGCGGCCGTACCCACCTGGTCTCCCCGCAGGTCGCGGCCGCGACAGCGGTTCTCGGCCATCTGGCCTCGCCCGCCGACCTCACCGACGCCCGTACGCCCGCTGGAGTCTGATCAGCCATGGAAGCATTCACCACGCACACCGGCCGGGCCGTCCCGCTGCGCCGCTCCAACGTCGACACCGACCAGATCATCCCGGCCCACTGGCTGAAGAAGGTCACCAGGGACGGCTTCGAGGACGGACTCTTCGAGGCCTGGCGCAAGGACCCGTCCTTCATCCTGAACAAGCCGGAGCGCCAGGGGGCGTCGGTGCTGGTCGCGGGCCCCGACTTCGGTACGGGATCGTCGCGCGAGCACGCCGTGTGGGCGCTGCAGAACTTCGGCTTCAAAACCGTGATCTCGTCCCGGTTCGCCGATATCTTCCGGGGCAACTCGCTGAAGAACGGGCTGCTCACGGTGGTTCTCGACCAGAAAGTCGTGGACGCGCTCTGGGAGCTGACGGAGAGCGACCCGAACGCCGAGATCACGGTGGACCTCCAGGACCGCCAGGTCCGCGCCGAAGGCATCACGGCGGACTTCGAACTCGACGAGAACGCCCGCTGGCGGCTGCTGAACGGCCTGGACGACATCAGCATCACCCTGCAGAACGAGCCGGACATCGCCGCGTACGAGGCGAAGCGCCCCTCCCACAAGCCCAGCACCTCGCTGGCCTGAGGCTTTCGTCGGCGGCTTTCGAAGGCCGGAAGCCGCCTGCCCGGCGGGTCTTCGGCAGTCTTTCGGCCCAACACGCCCCCTGTCTTTCGGGACAGGGGGTGTGTTGCGTTGTGGGGTGTCAGGGTGGCGTCAACTAGCCTAGGCTGCACAGCAGATGGCCTGATTGGGACTTGCGCGATCGATGGTCGTTGGGGAGCCGGAAGCCACCCGGAATCCCTCAGTTGCCCCCGCCGGAGGCGACAACTCGCCCCAGATGGCACAATCGGCGCATGGAACGCGACAGCCAACTCGAGCTCTACCGGGTCGTCGCGGACCGACTGAAAGAAGCGCACACAGTGGTGCGCGAACTGCAAGTCCCGGAGGGCGTACGGATGGCGCTGTCCCGGAAGCTGCTGGTCATCACAGCGGCTGCCAAACACGATCTCGCCGATGCGGCAAGGCGTCTGGACCGGTTGATGAAGGACCTCGACGAGGGCCGATTCCCCGAAGACGACTGAGTCACAAGGAGTTCGGCGAAGCCGACTTCGTTGCGGCAGGAGGGTGATTAGCCCGTTTCGTGTTTGATTTGCGGTATATATCTGCCTAACGTGCGAAAAAGCCAGAACAGATTCGTTCCGGCAATGTCTCCGAAGGGGAAGACGTGAACAAGGCGCAGCTCGTAGAAGCGATTGCCGACAAGCTCGGCGGCCGACAGCAGGCCGCGGACGCCGTGGACGCGGTGCTGGACGCGGTCGTCCGGGCCGTCGTCGCCGGCGACCGTGTCTCGGTCACCGGTTTCGGTTCGTTCGAGAAGGTCGACCGGCCGGCCCGTTACGCCCGCAACCCGCAGACGGGTGAGCGCGTGCGGGTCAAGAAGACCTCGGTTCCGCGCTTCCGTGCGGGTCAGGGCTTCAAGGACCTGGTCAGCGGCTCGAAGAAGCTCCCCAAGGGTGACGAGGTCGCGGTGAAGAAGGCGCCCAAGGGCAGCCTTTCCGGTGGCACCTCCACCCGGAGCACGGTCAAGAAGGCCGCGGCGAAGAAGGCCACCGCCGCGAAGAAGGCGACCGCCGCCAAGAAGACCACGGCGAAGAAGACGACCGCCAAGAAGACCACGGCGGCCGTGAAGAAGACCACGGCGGCGAAGAAGGCCACCACCGCCAAGAAGACCACCGCGACCGCGAAGAAGGCGGCCCCGGCGAAGAAGGCCACCACCGCCAAGAAGGCGACGGCCAAGACCGCGCCCGCGAAGAAGACCGTCGCGAAGAAGGCGCCCGCCAAGAAGGTCACCGCGCGCAAGACCACCACCGCCAAGAAGACGACTGCCCGCAAGAAGTAGGCACCGCCGGACGGCTCACGCGCCGGGCCGGGCTCCCCTCGGGGAGCCCGGCCCGCGGCGTGCTGGGCCGGCCCCTCAGAAGGTCTGCAGCGTCACCAGGGTGATGCGCAGGGCCGCGCCCTCGCCCTCGGTCTCGATCCGGACGCGCTGGCCCACCCGCAGCAGCCGCAGCCCGCCCGCGTCGAACGCCTCGGCCCCGAATTCCACCGGGGTGCCGTCGTCGAGCAGCACACTGCCGCTGCGGGTCTCGAAGTCGTATGTGTACGCGGTCGCCTGCATACCGGAGAGCCTAGTGCCCGGGTACGACATCCACCGCGTCCCGCAGCGCCGCCGTCGCCGGGCCCGGGCCCAGGGCGAGCGCGGTGCGCAGGTCCGCGCCGGTGTCCACGTCCTGGCGTACCGAGTCCACCCCGGCCAGCAGGATTTCCGCCGCCCCCGACGCCGAATGCGCGGCGCGCGAGGGGCCGCCGAAAGCCGGGGCCAAATCCACCCCGGGCGCGGCCGAAAGGAATGTCGTCCCGATTCCGGCCGCATCGGTCAGAAATGCGCGCGGAAATGCGGAGGCGGCATCCAGGACCCGGCCCAATTCCGCCGGCCGCAGCGCGGGCAGATCCGCGTTCAGGGCCGCGACCGCAGCCCCGGGACGCGCCGCCCGTACCGCGTACGCCCCGTGCGCGAGGGCGGCGTTGAGGCCCGCGGCCGGGCGGTCCCCGACGATCCGGGCGCCGAGTGCGGCCAGCTCCGCGCCCGCCAGCGGATCATCCGTGACGACCGCCACATCCCGTACCGCCGGGCAGGTGAGCGCCGCCGCCACGGTATCCAGGGCGAACGCCAGAGCGAGCCGCGGGCGCAGCGCAGCGCCGACGGAGGCGGCGAGCCTGCTCTTCGCCAGCGCCAACGGCTTCAGCGGCACGACCAGGGACCAGCGGGCCGGTGATGCGGTGTTCGTGGCGTCCCCCTCCCTCTCGTCTCCGTCCGCCCGGTCGAACGGATAGCCGCTGGACAGGACGGGGGCCATTGTCACCCGGCCAGGAGCGGTGGCCCCACGGTCGGGGCGTACGGTGTTCTCGACAGACCGGAGGGCCGGGGCGACACTTGCTCCCTGCGCGCGTCGCGCAGTCGTCGACAGTGGTCTGTCCTAGAGGAAGGTGCTTCGAGTGTCCCGCCGCAGAATCGGCTTCTGGTACCGCCTGGCGGCGGTCATCGCCAAACCTCCACTGGTGGTGCTTTTCAAGCGGGACTGGCACGGAATGGAGAACATTCCGGCGGACGGCGGATTTATCACCGCCGTCAATCACAACTCGTATCTCGACATGTTCTCCTACGGGCACTTCCAGTACAACACCGGACGGGTGCCCCGATTCCTCGCCAAGGCCGCGCTCTTCAAGGCGCCCGTCGTCGGAGTCCTGCTGCGCGGCACGGGCCAGATTCCCGTCTACCGCGAGTCCTCCAACGCGTTCGGCGCCTTCCGGGCCGCCGTCGACGCGATCGAGAGCGGCGAATGCGTCGCGTTCTATCCCGAGGGCACCCTCACCCGCGACCCCGGCATGTGGCCGATGACCGCCAAGACCGGTGTCGCGCGCGCCGCGCTGCAGACCAGGGCCCCGGTCATCCCGGTCGCCCAGTGGGGCGCCAACTTGGCGATGCCGCCCTACGCCAAGGAGAAGAAGGTCCGCTTCTTCCCCCGCAAGACCCTCCAGGTGAAGGCCGGTCCGCCGGTCGACCTCGCGCGCTTCTACGACAAGGAGCCCACCCCCGAGGTGCTGCGCGAGGCGACCGAGGTCATCATGGCCGCGATCACCCGCCAGCTGGAGGAGATCCGGGGCGAGAGCGCCCCCGCGAAGCCGTACGATCCGCGCGAAGTCCGCGCGCAGCAGCGCCGCAAGGCCGCCGGGGAGGGCACCAAGTGACGCACGCCGCCACCAAGGCAGCAGTATTCGGCAACGGCTCCTGGGGCACGGCGTTCGCCATGGTCCTCGCCGACGCGGGCTGCGAGGTGACCCTCTGGGGCCGCCGCCCCGAACTCGTCGAGGCCATCAACACCACCCGCACCAACCCCGACTACCTGCCGGGCATCGAACTGCCCGCCGGGGTACGGGCGACCACCGACCCCGCCGAGGCCGCCGACGGCGCCGACTTCACCGTCCTGGCCATCCCCTCGCAGACGCTGCGCGGCAACCTCGCCGCCTGGACGCCGCTGCTCGCGCCCGACACCGTGCTCGTCTCCCTGATGAAGGGCGTCGAACTCGGCACCGCCAAGCGGATGAGCGAGGTGATCGAGGAGGTCGCCAAGGTCTCCGCCGACCGCGTCGCCGTGATCACCGGCCCCAACCTCGCCAAGGAGATCGCCCAGCGCCGGCCCGCCGCCGCCGTGGTCGCCTGCCGCGACGAAGCCGTCGCCCAGCGCCTCCAGGCCGCCTGCCACACCCCGTACTTCCGCCCGTACACCAACACCGACGTCGTCGGCTGCGAGCTGGGCGGCGCCGTCAAGAACGTCATCGGGCTCGCCGTCGGCATCGCCGACGGCATGGGCCTGGGCGACAACGCCAAGGGCTCGCTCATCACCCGCGGCCTCGCCGAGACCACCCGGCTCGGCCTCGCCATGGGCGCCGACGCGCTGACCTTCTCCGGGCTCGCGGGCCTCGGCGACCTCGTCGCCACCTGCTCCTCGCCGCTCTCGCGCAACCACACCTTCGGCACCAACCTGGGCCGCGGCATGACCCTCCAGGAGACCATCGCGGTCACCAGTCAGACCGCCGAGGGCGTCAAGTCCTGCGAGTCCGTGCTGGATCTGGCCCGTCGGCACGGTGTCGACATGCCGATCACCGAGACCGTCGTCGGGATCGTCCACGAGGGCAAGCCGCCGGTGGTCGCGCTCAAGGAGCTGATGTCGCGCAGCGCCAAGCCCGAGCGGCGCTGAATCCCGCGAGTCGAACGGGTACGCTCATCGCGATATGAGCAGCGAGAACCTCCCCCAGAGCCCTGAATCGAGCACCCAGCAGCCGCGCAAGCCGCGGGTGGCCGTCGTGTTCGGCGGCCGCAGCTCCGAGCACGGCATCTCGGTCGTCACCGCCGGTGCCGTGCTGCGCGCCATCGACCGTACGAAGTACGACGTGCTGCCCATCGGCATCACGACGGACGGCCGCTGGGCGCTCACCGCCGACGAGCCGGAGCGGATGGCCATCACCGACCGCAAGGTGCCCAGCGTGGCCGAGCTCGCCGAGTCCGCCGAGGGCGGCGTCGTGCTCCCCGTCGACCCCGGCAACCGTGAGGTCGTCTACACCGAGCCCGGCCAGGTCCCCAAGGCGCTGGGCGAGGTCGACGTCGTCTTCCCGGTGCTGCACGGCCCGTACGGCGAGGACGGCACCCTCCAGGGCCTCCTGGAGCTCTCCGGCGTCCCCTACGTCGGCTCGGGCGTACTCTCCTCGGCCGTCGGCCAGGACAAGGACTACATGAAGCGGGTGTTCACCTCGTTCGGGCTGCCCGTCGGCCCGTACCTGGTGGTCCGGCCGCGCGAGTGGGAGCAGGACGAGCAGGGCGCCCGCAAGCGGATCGCCGCGTTCGCGGGCGAGCACGGCTGGCCGCTGTTCATCAAGCCGGCCCGCGCGGGCTCCTCCTTCGGCATCACCAAGGTCGACTCCTTCGAGGGCCTGGACGAGGCCATCGAGGAGGCGCGGCGCCACGACCCCAAGTTCCTGGTCGAGTCGCTGCTGCGCGGCCGCGAGATCGAGTGCGGCGTCCTGGAGTTCGAGGACGGGCCGCGCGCGAGTGTGCCGGCCGAGATCCCGCCGGTCAGCGACCACGCGTTCTACGACTTCGAGGCCAAGTACATCGACTCGGCCGACGGGATCGTGCCCGCGCCGATCGGCGCCGAGGCCACCGCCGAGGTGCGCCGGCTCGCCGTGGAGGCGTTCGAGGCCGCGTCCTGCGAGGGTCTCGTCCGGGCGGACTTCTTCCTCCAGGAGAACGGCGAGTTCGTGATCAACGAGATCAACACGATGCCGGGCTTCACGCCGATCTCGATGTACCCGCGGATGTGGGAGGCGACGGGCGTCGACTACGCGGAGCTGGTGGAGCGCCTGATCGAAGCGGCTCTCCGTCGGTCGACGGGTCTGCGGTAGCTGTTCGTCCGCGGGCCCCGTCTGTGGCTGGTCGCGCGGTTCCCCGCGCCCCTTCGGGGCCCGGGGAACCGCGTCCTACAAGCTCTCCGGGACCGTCTTCTTCACCGGCCCGGCGAGCGCCGTGAGCCACCCGATGTCCCCGGCCGGCTTGCCGGACCCCGTCCTGAGCGTGACCTCGACGTACGCCTTGCGATACGTGGTGGTGAAGCGGAACGCGCCCTTCTGCTGCTCCAGGAGCCAGTTGACGCCGTCCACGGTCACCCCGTCCGCCTCGGGATCGTTCATCTTCTCCGGCCGGGGGATCCCGCAGCGCAGTACGATCCCGTCGTCGCCCCACCCGGCGGTCAGCTCCGACGCCGGGCTGGGATCATTCCGCTTGAGCCCGTCGAGCCTCTGAGGCAGCGCCTTGTGCAGCGCGCCGCAGAGCGCGGCGGTCTCCTTCGGGGGGCTGGGAACCGTGATCGTCGCCTTCGCGTCCGTGGAGGAGCAGCCCGCGGCGGCCAGCAGAACGAGGGCGGCTGCGGGCAGGAGGAGGGACCGGCGGCGAGAGGAAGTCACCGGCCAAGGGTAAGCGGGGGCTACAGATGAACCACCGGGCAGGTCAGGGTGCGGGTGATCCCGTCCACCTGCTGGACCTTGGCGACCACCATGCGTCCCAGCTCGTCGACCGTGTCCGCCTGGGCGCGCACGATCACGTCGTACGGCCCGGTGACGTCCTCGGCCTGGATCACCCCCGGAATCTTTGCGATGGTCTCGGCGACGGTCGACGCCTTGCCCACCTCGGTCTGGATGAGGATGTACGCCTGTACCACGGAACCTCCAGGGCGGCCACGA
This sequence comes from Streptomyces sp. NPDC023838, assembly GCF_040639555.1. Lineage (NCBI taxonomy): Bacteria > Bacillati > Actinomycetota > Actinomycetes > Kitasatosporales > Streptomycetaceae > Streptomyces > Streptomyces sp. NPDC023838. The sequence goes on along the minus strand of NZ_JBFAAD010000009.1, from coordinate 30,936 downwards.
GGATCATGTCCCCTCCCTACGGCGGGGAGGCCCAAGGGGGGAAGAAAGAGACGCCACGGTATCGCGTCGCCGTGCGCCCGGGGGAGTACCGCGCAGGCGCGGGCGCTCGCACATCCGCGTGCGAGCGGCAGAAGTTGACGTATGTGTTGACGGTACCCACCGAGGCGACCGCTCGCGACCGCGAGCGCGCCGGGTCCCAAGGGGTACGAGGATGAGAGGTGGCACGGTGAAAGGCACTGTGGGCGAGTTGGGGGAGTTCGGGCTCATCAGGGAGCTGACCTCCCGGCTCACCTCGACCCCCGCGGTACGGATCGGCCCCGGCGACGACGCCGCGGTCGTGACCGCACCCGACCGCAGGGTGGTGGCGAGCACGGACATCCTCCTGGAGGGCCGCCACTTCCGGCGCGACTGGTCGACCGCGTACGACGTGGGCCGCAAGGCCGCCGCGCAGAACTTGGCCGATATCGCCGCCATGGGCGCGGTGCCCACCGCGCTGCTGCTCGGCCTGGTCGTCCCGGCCGAACTCCCGGCCACCTGGCCGGTCGAGCTGATGGACGGGATCCGCGACGAGTGCCAGGTCGCGGGGGCGGCCGTGGTCGGCGGCGACGTCGTGCGCGGTGACACCATCACCGTCGCCATCACCGCCCTCGGCGACCTGCGCAACCACGAGCCGGTGACGCGCGGCGGCGCGCAGCCCGGCGACGTGGTCGCGGTGACCGGCTGGCTGGGCTGGTCGGCGGCGGGCTACGCGGTGCTCTCGCGCGGCTTCCGCTCGCCGCGCGCGTTCGTGGAGGCCCACCGCCGCCCGGAGCCGCCGTACCACGCGGGCCCCGCGGCCGCCGGGCTCGGCGCCACCGCCATGACGGACGTCAGCGACGGCCTGGTGGCGGACCTCGGGCACATCGCGGAGGCCAGCAAGGTCCGTATCGACCTGCGCTCGGGTCTGATCGACATCCCGACGCAGATGAACGACATCGGCCAGGCGGTCGGCGTCGACCCGCTCCAGTGGGTGCTGACCGGGGGAGAGGACCACGCGATCGTCGCGACCTTCCCGCCGGACGTGAAGCTGCCCGCCCGCTGGAAGGTCATCGGGGAGGTGCTCAACCCCTCGGCGCTGCCGCAGGTCACCGTCGACGGCGCCCCCTGGACCGCCAAGGGCGGCTGGGACCACTTCGGGGACGACGAGTGAACACCGCGCCGCCCCGGGTGCTGACCGTCGCCGGATCCGACTCCGGCGGCGGCGCGGGCATCCAGGCCGACCTCAAGACGATGCTGGCCCTGGGCGTCCACGGGATGAGCGTGATCACCGCGGTGACCGCGCAGAACTCGCTGGGCGTCCAGGGCGCCTGGGAGCTGCCCGCCGAGGCGGTCCGGGCGCAGTACCGCTCGGTCGTCGACGACATCGGCGTCCAGGCCGTGAAGACGGGAATGCTCTCCTCGGCCGCGCTGGTGGAGACGGTGGCGGACCTCCTGTCCGGCACGGACGCGCCGGTGGTCGTCGACCCCGTGGGCGTCTCCAAGCACGGCGACGCGCTGCTGGCCGCCGAGGCGCTGGAGTCGGTACGGACCCGGCTGCTCCCGGCCGCGACGGTGGCCACGCCCAACCTGGACGAAGTGGCGCAGCTCACGGGCGTACAGGTCGAGGACGAGGACGGGATGCGGCGGGCTGCCGAGGCGATCCTCGCCTTCGGCCCCCGCTGGGCCCTGATCAAGGGCGGCCACTTCCCGGGCGACGCGCTCGACCTGCTCACCGACGGCACGCGGGAACACTGGCTCCGGGCCCCGCGCCACGACAACCGCCACACCCACGGCACGGGCTGCACACTGGCGTCGGCGGTGGCGTCGGGCCTGGCCAAGGGCCTCACGGTCCCGGAGGCGGTGAGCCAGGCGAAGGAGTACGTGACGGGCGCGATCGCGCGGGGCTTCGCGCTGGGAGCGGGGATCGGCCCGGTGGACCACGGCTGGCGCTTCCGTACGAACTAGGGGGGCGTGACCAGCCACCACCGGCCCGCGGCCGCATGCGAACGTCAAAAAGCCGGTCCACCGAGGTGGACCGGCTTTTTGGGCAACCGGAAAGGCTGCGCTACGACGAAACGTCGGCGTTAGCGCGAGACCTTGCCGGCCTTGATGCACGAGGTGCAGACGTTGAGCCGCTTCGGCGTCCGACCGACCACGGCACGCACACGCTGGATGTTCGGGTTCCAGCGACGAGACGTACGGCGGTGCGAGTGCGAAATGTTGTTGCCGAAGCCCGGCCCCTTGCCGCAGACGTCGCAGTTGGCAGCCACGGGTCACTCCAAAGACTTCAGATGCACTTACAGTGAAATCCGGCGCACCGGAATCAGAGATCTGAAGTGGCTTGCCGGGGGAATGGCCCGACTCTCGCCGGGCAACCGAAGCAGCATACAACGGCTGCTCCCGAGATACGAAACTACCATGACCGCCGCCGCCCCCCACCCCGGGCCGGTGCCCGGCACCGGGTCTACCCTGCTGCTGGCCCGCAGCTCACCGGCCGCCCAAGGAGGACACCAGGTGCCGCAGACTCTCGACGCCGTCGCGGTGCGCACCTGGTGCTCGCTGGCCCTGGACGGGCTCGGGCGGGACCGCGAGGAGATCGACGCGGTCAACGTCTACCCCGTCGCGGACGGCGACACCGGCACCAACCTCTATCTGACCGTGGAGTCCGCCCACCAGGCGGTCGAGGCGGTCTTCGCCGCGTACACCGAGGTGCCGCGGACGGCCGACGTCATACGTGCCATGGCCCACGGCGCACTCATCGGAGCCCGCGGCAACTCCGGCACGATCCTCTCCCAGCTGCTGCGCGGCATGGCCGAGGTCCTCGCCGAGCGCGGCACGGACCTGTCCGGGGCCCTGCGCCGGGCCGCCGAGTCGGCGTACGAGGCGGTCGCGCACCCCGTCGAGGGCACGGTCCTGACGGTGGCGACGGCCGCGGCGGAGGCGGCCCGGGGGGCGGACGGCGACGCGGACGGCGACGCGGCGGCCATCGCCACCGCGGCCTACGGCGGCGCCCGGCGGGCCCTGGAGGAGACGCCCGGCCAACTCGCGGTCCTCGGCCGCGCCGGGGTCGTGGACGCGGGCGGCTGGGGACTGGTGACGGTCCTGGGGGCGCTGGTGCAGGCGCTCTCCGGCGAGGCCCCGGCCGTACGGCACGAGGCGCATCCCCCGCTCGACCCGCACACCTGCCCCACCGAGCGCCCCGCCGACCCGGCCGAGAGCGCCGGGCCCGCCTTCGAGGTGATCTACCTCCTGGAGGCGGGCGACGAGGCCGTGGCCCGGCTGCGCGGCCGTCTGGACGCGCTCGGGGACTCGCTGGTGGTCGTCGGCGGCGACGGGCTGTGGAACGTCCACGTACACGTGGACGACGCCGGCGCGGCCGTGGAGGCGGGCGTGGAGGCGGGGCGCCCGTACCGGATCCGCATCACCCACTTCGGGGCCCAGCCCGAGCCGCGCGAACAGGTCCAGCGGGCCGTCGTCGCGGTCGTGCCCGGCGAGGGCCTGGCCGGGCTGTGCGCCGAGGCCGGGGCGACCGCCGTGCTCGCCCGGCCCGGGGAGCCCCCGGCCAGCGGCGAGCTCGTCGACGCGATCCGCCGCGCCCACGCGCGCGAGGTCGTGCTGCTGCCCAACAACGCCGAGCTGCGCCACACCGCCGCCGTGGCCGTGGCGCAGGCGCGCGCCGAGGGCGTACGGGTCGCGCTCATCCCGACCCGCTCCGCCGTCCAGGGCCTGGCCGCGCTGGCGGTGCACGCCGCCGACCGCCGCTTCGACGAGGACGTGGTCGCGATGACCGCGGCGGCCGGCGCCACCCGGTACGCGGAACTGGCCGTCGCCGAGCGGCAGTCGTGGACCACGGCCGGCATCTGCCAGGCCGGGGACGTGCTGGGCCTCATCGACGGCGACGTGGCCGTGATCGGGCAGGACCTGGCCCGTACCGCCAAGGCGGTCCTGGACCGGATGCTGGCGGCGGGCGGCGAGCTGGTCACCCTGGTGCTGGCCGCCGGCACCCCGGCGGACCTGGCGCCCGGCATCGAGGCCCATGTGCGCGAGGCCCACCTGGCGGTCGACACCGTCGTCTACGACGGCGGCAACCAGAGCGCCCCGCTGCTGATCGGCGTCGAGTAGCGGGTGGTTCGGGCCCGCCGAGTGGCCGCCGTACGCGGTGAGTTGTCCACAGGGGGCCGGGGGATCCTGCGGGATGTCAGTGGTGTGGTGTGCAATGGATCGCGTGCCTGCGCTCGATGAACCCCTCAAGAAGCTGCTCGGCGGCCCCACCGCGAAGGTCATGGCCGAGCAGCTCGACCTGCACACGGTCGGCGACCTCCTCCACCACTACCCGCGGCGGTACGAGGAGCGCGGCCAGCTGACGAAGCTGGCCGAGCTGCCCCTGGACGAGGACGTCACGGTCGTCGCCCAGGTCGCCGACGCGCGCGTGCACACGTTCAACGGCGGCCGCGGCCAGCGGCTGGAGATCACCATCACGGACGGCAGCGGCCGCCTCCAGCTGGTCTTCTTCGGCCGGGGCATCCACAAGCCGCACAAGGAGCTGCTGCCCGGCAGCCGCGCGATGTTCGCGGGCAAGGTGTCGATGTTCAACCGCCGCCTCCAGCTCGCCCACCCCACGTACGCGAAGCTGAGCGCCGACGGCGACGACTCCGCCGAGGTGGTGGACTCCTGGGCGGGCGCGCTCATCCCGATCTACCCCGCCTGCAAGGGTCTGGAGTCCTGGAAGATCGCCAAAGCCGTCGACGCGGTGCTGCCCAGCGCCCAGGAGGCCGTCGACCCGCTGCCGCCCTCCCTGCGGGAGGGCCGGGGCTTCGTCCCGCTGCCCGAGGCGCTGCTCAAGGTGCACCGCCCGCACACCAAGGACGACGTGGAGCAGGCCCGCCAGCGGCTGAAGTGGGACGAGGCGTTCGTCCTCCAGGTCGCCCTGGCCCGGCGCCGGCACGCGGATGCGCAACTGCCCGCCGTGGCCCGCAGGCCCGCCCCCGGCGGCCTGCTCGACGCCTTCGACGCCAAGCTGCCCTTCACCCTCACCGACGGCCAGCGCACGGTCTCCAAGGAGATCTTCGACGACCTGGCGACCGAACACCCGATGCACCGGCTGCTCCAGGGCGAGGTGGGATCGGGCAAGACCATGGTCGCCCTGCGCGCCATGCTCGCCGTGGTCGACTCCGGCGGCCAGGCCGCCATGCTCGCCCCCACCGAGGTCCTGGCCCAGCAGCACCACCGGTCCATCACCGAGATGATGGGCGAGCTCGCCGAGGGCGGCATGCTGGGCGGCTCCGACCTCGGTACCAAGGTCGTGCTGCTCACCGGGTCGATGGGCGCGCCCGCCCGCCGCCAGGCGCTGCTGGACCTGGTGACCGGCGAGGCGGGGATCGTGATCGGCACACACGCGCTGATCGAGGACAAGGTGCAATTCCACGATCTGGGCCTGGTCGTGGTCGACGAGCAGCACCGGTTCGGCGTGGAGCAGCGCGACGCCCTGCGCGGCAAGGGGAAGCAGCCGCCCCATCTCCTGGTGATGACGGCCACGCCGATTCCGCGCACGGTCGCGATGACCGTCTTCGGCGACCTGGAGACCTCGGTCCTGGACCAGCTCCCGGCCGGGCGCTCGCCCATCGCCAGCCATGTCGTCCCGGCCCAGGACAAGCCGCACTTCCTGGCCCGCGCCTGGGAGCGGGTCCGCGAGGAGGCCACCAAGGGCCACCAGGCGTACGTGGTGTGTCCGCGCATCGGTGACTCCGCGGACGAGGCGGAGGAGAAGAAGGCGGCCAAGAAGAAATCCAAGGAGGACGAGGCGGAGAAGCGGCCGCCGCTCGCCGTCCTGGACATCGCGGAGCAGCTCCGCGCGGGCCCGCTCCAGGGCCTGCGCGTCGAGGTGCTGCACGGCAGGATGCAGCCGGACGACAAGGACGACGTGATGCGCCGGTTCGCGGCCGGCGAGGTGGACGCACTGGTCGCGACCACGGTCATCGAGGTCGGGGTGAACGTGCCGAACGCCACGGCGATGGTGATCATGGACGCGGACCGGTTCGGCGTCTCGCAGCTGCACCAGCTGCGCGGCCGCGTCGGCCGTGGCTCGGCCCCGGGCCTGTGCCTGCTGGTCACCGAGATGCCGGAGGCGAGCGCGGCCAGGGCCCGGCTGAACGCGGTGGCCGCCACCCTGGACGGCTTCGAGCTCTCCCGGATCGACCTGGAGCAGCGCCGCGAGGGCGATGTGCTGGGCCAGGCCCAGTCGGGTGTGCGCTCCTCGCTGCGGATGCTCGCGGTCATCGAGGACGAGGAGGTGATCGTGGCGGCCCGCGAGGAGGCGGTGGCGGTGGTGAGCCAGGACCCGGATCTGGAGCGGCTGCCCGCGCTGCGGACGGCGCTGGACGCGCTGCTCGACAAGGACCGTGAGCAGTACCTGGACAAGGGCTGACGGGCCGCTCTCCGGCGCGGATGCGGCGTCCGGGCCCGCTTCTGAGAAACTTGGGGGACACCAGTGACGTACGGACACCGACAAGGACTCAGATGACCCGCGTGATCGCCGGCCGGGCCGGCGGACGCCGCCTGGCCGTACCGCCGGGCAACGGCACCCGCCCCACCTCCGACCGCGCGCGCGAGGGCCTCTTCTCCACCTGGGAGGCGCTGCTCGGCTCGCTGGAGGGGATCCGGGTCGCGGATCTGTACGCCGGGTCGGGTGCGGTCGGCCTGGAGGCGCTCTCCCGGGGCGCCTCGCACGCGCTGCTCGTGGAGGCGGATGCCCGAGCCGTGCGGACCGTCCGCGACAACGTGCGCGTACTGGGCCTTCCGGGCGCTGAGGTACGTAACGGAAAAGCGGAACAGGTCATTGCGGGCCCGGCCCCTGAAACCCCCTTTGACGTGGTGTTTCTCGACCCGCCGTACGCCGTGACCGACGATGATCTTCGCGAGATCCTCCTCACACTCCGCACTCAGGGCTGGCTCGCGGACGCGTGCCTGGTCACCGTGGAGCGCAGCACCAGGGGCGGGGAATTCGGCTGGCCGCAGGGGTTCGAGCCACTGCGGGCCCGTCGTTACGGCGAGGGCACGCTTTGGTACGGTCGCGCCGCCTCTACGTGCGAAGACGCACCATGACCGGGAGCGAGGGACTTCAGTTGCGCCGAGCCGTCTGTCCGGGGTCGTTCGACCCCATCACCAATGGACACCTCGACATCATCGCCCGCGCCTCCAAGCTGTACGACGTGGTCCACGTCGCGGTGATGATCAACCAGTCGAAGAAGGGCCTGTTCACCATCGAGGAGCGGATCGAGCTGATCCGCGAGGTGACCGCCGACTTCGGCAACGTGGAGGTCGAGTCCTTCCACGGCCTCCTCGTTGACTTCTGCAAGCAGCGCGACATCCCCGCCATCGTGAAGGGCCTGCGCGCGGTCAGCGACTTCGACTACGAACTTCAGATGGCCCAGATGAACAACGGGCTCTCTGGCGTCGAGACCCTGTTCGTGCCCACCAACCCGACCTACAGCTTCCTGTCGTCGTCGCTGGTCAAGGAGGTCGCGGCGTGGGGCGGAGACGTCTCCCACCTGCTGCCTCCCGCCGTCCACGACGCCCTGGTCGCGCGGATCGCCGAGCAGCGCTGAGCTGACAGCCCGTCAGCTGGTGTCGGGCGGGCCCCGACTGGCCTTACAGTCGTCCCGTCCGTCTCCCAACCAGTCGTAGAGAGTGGCGAGCACACGGTGGACGTGCAGAAGAAGCTGGACGAGATCGTCGACGTCGTCGCCGGTGCCCGCTCCATGCCCATGTCGGCCTCGTGCGTGGTCAACCGCGCCGAGCTGCTCGCGCTCCTGGAGGAGGTGCGCCAGGCCCTGCCCGGCTCCCTCGCCCAGGCCCAGGAGCTGATCGGCGGCCGCGAGCAGCTGGTCGAGCAGGCTCGCCAGGAGGCCGAGCGGATCATCGAGTCCGCGCACGCCCAGCGGGGCACGCTGATCTCCGACACGGCCGTCGCCCGGCAGTCGCAGGACGAGGCCGACCGCATCCTCGCCGACGCCAAGCGCGAGGCCGAGGAGATCCGCGCGGAGGCCGACGACTACGTCGACTCCAAGCTGGCCAACTTCGAGGTCGTCCTCACCAAGACCCTCGGCTCGGTCGACCGCGGCCGCGAGAAGCTGCTCGGCCGCGGCCCCGGCCTGGACGAGCAGGGGCAGGCCGACGCGGACGCCCCCGAGTACAGCTCGGACCCGCAGACCCTGATCCGGCGCGCGGACGAGTACATCGACACCAAGCTCGGCGCCTTCGAGGCCGTCCTCGCCAAGACCCTCGAAGCGGTCGGCCGGGGCCGCGAGACCCTGCACGGCCGGATCGCCAGCGACGAGCTGGGCGCGCACATGGCCGCCCAGGACGCCGCGGGGGCCATCGGGGGCCACACCAGCGACGCGGACTACCTCGCGGGCCTGGCCGAGCTGGCGGAACCGCAGCCGCAGCCGCAGGCCGCCCAGCCCCAGCAGGCCCAGGTCCCGGCGCAGGTCTACGACCCGTACGGCTACGGACAGGCCCAGGCCCAGCCCCAGCAGGACCCGTACGCGTACCAGCAGCAGCCCCAGCAGCAGTACGCCCAGTACGGCTACGACCAGCAGCAGCAGGACCCGTACGGCTACGACGCGCAGGGCTACGGCCAGCAGCAGGTCCAGCAGGGCCAGGGCCAGCACACCCAGGACTACGGTCAGCAGGCCGCGCACCCGCAGCAGCCCGCGCTCGACGAGACCAGCCTCTTCGACACGAGCATGATCGACCTGGAACAGCTGCGGCAGTACGAGCAGGGCCGGTAGCCGGGGCTCCGCCGGAGCCCGGATTGGGTCAATCGCGGCCCGTCCAGTATCCTGGCTGTTCGGTCGCGCGTACGTCCGCGATCAACGCTGCCCGCGCATCGCCGCACCCACGGCGACGCCTGGCGGCCACCCTCCACGATCCGAAAGCGGGAAGAACCCTGAGCACGCACCTTGACCACCGCAACCCTCTCGTGTTCGACACACGCGAGCTGGGTCGGCGTCCCGGTGCGCTCCAGCGGATCTCCCGCACGGTCGAGGCGCCCGCCGATCTAGGGATCGACGGCGTCATCGGAGTGCCCCAGGGCGCGCCCGTGGAGATCGAGCTCCGCCTGGAGTCGGTCATGGAAGGGGTGCTTGTCACAGGCACCGCCCGTGCATCGGCCGAGGGGGAGTGCGTAAGGTGTCTGGAGCCGCTGGAGCTCGCGCTCGATGCGGACTTCCAGGAGTTGTTCTCGTACCCTGACGCCGACGACCGGGGCCGCAGCAAGCATGCGGAGCCGGCCGACGACGCCGAGGACGAGGACGTCATCCCGCTCGAGGACGGACTGTTCGACCTCGAGCCGGTGCTGCGTGACGCGGTAGTGCTCGCACTGCCGATGCAGCCGGTGTGCCGGGAGACCTGCCTCGGCCTGTGTTCCACGTGTGGATTCAGGCTCGAGGACGACCCCGACCACCACCACGATGCCGTCGACATCCGTTGGGCGGCACTGCAAGGACTCGCCGGGACCATCCAGGACGGCGAGAAGGACAACATGAGCGGCACTGCCTCTGACGTGCAGCGCGCCGCCGAGAAGCAGGAGAAGTAGCCGTGGCTGTTCCGAAGCGGAAGATGTCGCGCAGCAACACGCGCCACCGCCGGTCGCAGTGGAAGGCTGCGGTCCCCACCCTGGTTTCGTGTGAGCGTTGCCAGGAGCCGAAGCAGCAGCACATCGCGTGCCCGAGCTGCGGCACCTACAACAAGCGCCAGGTCCTCGAGGTCTGAGCGGCTGGTGAGAGGCCCGATGTCTGATCTGTCGAATGCCGGCGCCAAGAAGGCGGGCAGTAGCGACAACAACTCGGCCTCGTCCCACACGCTTCTGGAAGGGCGGCTCGGGTATCACCTTGAGTCCGCCCTTCTGGTGCGTGCGCTGACCCATCGTTCGTTCGCGTACGAGAACGGCGGTCTGCCGACCAACGAACGGCTCGAGTTCCTCGGGGACTCGGTGCTCGGACTTGTCGTCACCGACACGCTGTACCGCACCCACCCCGATCTCCCGGAAGGCCAGCTGGCCAAGCTCCGGGCCGCGGTGGTCAACTCTCGTGCGCTGGCGGAGGTGGGCCGCGGGCTCGACCTCGGCTCCTTCATCCGGCTCGGCCGGGGCGAAGAGGGCACGGGCGGCCGGGACAAGGCTTCCATCCTCGCCGACACCCTGGAAGCGGTGATCGGCGCGGTCTATCTGGACCAGGGTCTTGAGGCGGCTTCCGAGCTCGTCCACCGGCTCTTCGACCCCCTGATCGAGAAGTCCTCGAGCCTCGGGGCCGGCCTGGACTGGAAGACCAGTCTCCAGGAGCTCACCGCGGCCGAAGGCCTCGGCGTTCCGGAGTACCTGGTCTCCGAGACGGGTCCCGACCACGAGAAGACCTTCACTGCTGCCGCCCGCGTCGGTGGTGTCTCGTACGGCACCGGCACCGGCCGCAGCAAGAAGGAAGCGGAGCAGCAGGCCGCAGAGTCCGCATGGCGCGCGATCCGCGCGTCGGCGGACGAGCGGATCGCACGCGCGAAGGCGGAGGCCGAGGCCCCCGCCGCCGAGCCGGAGGGCGGGACGCCGACCCCCGCCGCCGACCCGGCAGCGTGACCGTTTCCTGAGCCCCTGCCCGTACGGATTCCGTACGGGCAGGGGTTTTTCCGTGCCCGGGCCGGGGCCGCCCCACCGCCGGGGATACGCTGCGGTCATCCCCGCAACCACCCGCCCCTCCGGAGGAACCTGTGCCCGAACTGCCCGAGGTCGAAGTCGTGCGGCGGGGTCTGGAGCGCTGGGTGGCCGGGCGGACCGTGGACGTCGTGGAGGTGCTGCACCCCAGGGCCGTGCGCCGCCACCCGGCCGGCGCGGTGGACTTCGCGGCCCGCCTCAAGGGCCACCGCATCGGAGTGGCCCGGCGGCGCGGAAAGTATCTGTGGCTGCCGCTGGAGGACACCGACCAGTCCGTGCTCGGGCACCTCGGGATGAGCGGGCAGCTGCTGGTCCAGCCGGAGGCGGCGCCCGACGAGAAGCACCTGCGGATCCGGCTGCGCTTCCAGGACGAGGCGGGCACCGAGCTGCGCTTCGTCGACCAGCGGACCTTCGGCGGGCTCTCGCTCCACGACAACACCCCCGACGGGCTGCCCGACGTCATCGCGCACATCGCGCGCGACCCGCTGGACGAACTCTTCGACGACGACGCCTTCTTCACCGCTCTGCGGCTGCGGCGTACGACCGTCAAGCGCGCGCTGCTCGACCAGTCGCTCATCAGCGGCGTCGGCAACATCTACGCGGACGAGGCGCTGTGGCGCGCCAAGTTGCATTACGAGCGCCCCACTTGGACCCTCACGCGCCCCAAGTCCGCCGAACTCCTCGGCCACGTAAGGGACGTGATGAACGCGGCGCTCGCCGTCGGCGGCACCAGCTTCGACAGCCTCTACGTCAACGTGAACGGGGAGTCGGGGTACTTCGACCGGTCGCTCGACGCGTACGGGCGCGAGGGCGAGCCCTGCCGCCGGTGCGGCACCGCGATGCGCCGGCGCCCCTGGATGAACAGGTCCAGCTACTTCTGCCCGCGCTGTCAGCGCCCGCCGCGCCCCGTGTCGTAGCGCTCGCGTGCTTCGAGTACCGACGGCACCCCGCGCTGTCAGCGCCCGCCGCGCCCCGTGTCGTAGCGCTCGCGCGCTTCGAGTACCGACGGCATCCGGTCCTCCATCAGGTGGATCAGACCGAGCAGGCGCTCGGCGACCTCGTACCCCAGCGGGGTCAGGGTGTAGTCGACGCGCGGCGGGTTGGTCGGCTGGGCCTCGCGGTGGACGAGCCCGTCGCGCTCCAGCGCCTGGAGCGTCTGGGAGAGCATCTTCTCGCTGACGCCGTCGACCCGCCGCCGCAGCTCGTTGAAGCGGAAGCTCCCCTCGTGGAGCGCGCCCAGGGTGAGGCTGCCCCAGCGGCCGGTGACGTGCTCCAGGGTGCCGCGCGAGGGGCACGCCTTGGAGAAGACGTCGAACGGCAGGTCGGCGGGGTCGGCGGGGTTGGCGGTGACGGTCTCTTCCATGCCTCTCACCCTACGACGACCGCCATACGAAGACACAGCGCTAACCGGAAGTTAGCGCTGTGTCTTGGGTGCTGTATGGGGTGCCGTACGGGTGCCGTACGGGGTCAGAAGCCGAAGTCCTGCGTCCACCACGGGCCGCCCTCGCCGAGGTGCACCCCGACGCCGAGCGTCTTGTAGTCGCAGTTCAGGATGTTCGCCCGGTGGCCCGGGCTGTTCATCCAGGCTTCCATGACCGCCTTGGCGTCCGCCTGGCCGCGGGCGATGTTCTCGCCGCCCAGGTTGCCGATGCCCGCCTTCGCGGCCCGGTCCCAGGGGCTCTTGCCGTCCGGGTCGGTGTGGTCGAAGAAGCCGCGCGCCGCCATGTCGTCGCTGAACGCGGTGGCCAGCGCCGCCAGCGAGGCGTCGGCCTTCACCGGGCTGCACCCGGCCTGCGCGCGCTGCTGGTTCACCAGCGAGACCACGGTGGCCGCGGCCGCCTGCTCGGCGGTGGGCGCCTTGATCTGCCGCTGCTGCGGCACGACCGTCGCCTTGGACGGGTGCGCGGACGGTGTGGCCGTCTTCGGCGGGGCCGCCGGGGCCGCCGGGGCGGACGGCTTCTCCCGCGTCGGCGTCGGCGTCGGCGCGGGAGAGGACGGCTTCTGTGAAGGCGTGGCCGAGGGAGAGGTGAGGGGCGCGTGGGTGCTCGGCGAGGTGATCGGCGCCGAGGGGGCCGCGCTCGTCGGCTTCACGGCCTCGCCGCCCTGCTGGCGCAGGTCGGAGGTGCCGCCGGCCTGGACGTGCTCGCCCGTGGGTCCCCCGTTGAGCTCGAAGGAGGAGCCGCCCGGCAGCAGGCCGGAGGCTATGGCTACGGCGCCCACCGCCACGGCGGCGGATGCGCCGAGCAGTCCGGTGCGCACGGGCACGGCGGACCGCTTCTTGGCGGGCGCGGCGGAGCGACGATGGCGTCCCATCTGCGGGCCTCCCTCATTGCTTCAGTGCTGTGGTCCCTGAGCCCCGGGCCCCGTCGCGGGGCGACGGAGACTGCTCCGAACGGGTGAGGCTCATTGCGTCGGGACTGTACGCCATGACGCGTGAGGGCGAAGTGCTCCGTGAGCTATTGGCCGGTTAGCGTGCACCCATGAACGAAGATGCACGGCTCACCGCCTGGGTACGCGGCCGAGTACAGGGAGTGGGCTTCCGCTGGTTCACCAGGGCAAACGCTTTGGAGATCGGCGACCTCGTCGGGTTCGCGCTCAACCTCGACGACGGCAGGGTGCAGGTGGTGGCCGAGGGGCCGCGTGATAAATGCCACCGTCTGCTGGAGTGGCTGAGGGACGGCGACACACCCGGCAGGGTCGCCGGGGTCACCGAGATCTGGGACGTGCCGCGCGGCGGCTACGACGGCTTCGCGATCCGCTAGGACGGCCCGCCCGCCCGTGCGGGAGCCCGGACGTCGCGTACCAGTCGGTCGGTCCGGGTCCGGGGCCCCTGACCTCGTACGACTTCGTTGTTGCCAATCGCTCTCCGGCGTGCAAGGCTGCCGTTAGAAGGATGATCTCCACGCCCCCAGGGCTCCGAGGAGAGGCCTCGCCGGGTGCGTCCCGGCCGGACGGCCCCCGGATTGCCCGCCGATACGGGGCGTGATCGTGTTGACCGTCAAACTTTTTGGTGAGACGCTGGAAGCCCCGCGCACCTTAGCTGTTTGGCATGAAGAACCGCAGTCGAATCCAAACACCGCGGGTGCGATTCCCTCACGACCCACACCGCTTCGGTCGGTCACTCATTGTGGAGGACCATCCATCATGGCAAAGGCGCTTCTCGGTTACGTCGGCGGTTCCGACCCGCGACTCCTCGCCGAGATGCGACGGCTCCAGCAGCGTGTCCAGGACCTCGAGTCCGAGCTCGTACGGATCCAGTCCGAGAAGGACGCGCTGTCCGCTGCCGTTGCTTCGCACCGCGGAGACTCGCTGCTCGAAGGCATCGACATCGACGTACCCCAGGCGGAGCCTGCGCTCACCTGATCGGGAGCACTGCGAAGGCCCGTAGGTGAGATCCACTCTCCCGAGATAGATATGCAAGGGACGCCTTGGCGTCCCTTCTTTCTTGCCCGGCTCGCACGGCCCCTCCGCCCCGCGCGTTCTTTCTCATCCGGTGTGCCCTGCGTGGCCAGAGGTGAAACCGCCGGGGCTGCGCCTTCCCGGGGCCGGGCCCGGCGCGGAGAGTAAAGTCCGACGGCGTGCACCTCAAGGCCCTCACCCTGCGCGGGTTCAAATCCTTTGCTTCCGCGACGACACTGAAGTTCGAGCCCGGCATCACCTGTGTGGTGGGCCCCAACGGCTCCGGCAAGTCCAACGTGGTGGACGCGCTGTCCTGGGTCATGGGCGAGCAGGGCGCCAAGTCGCTGCGCGGCGGCAAGATGGAGGACGTCATCTTCGCCGGGACGACCGGCCGCCCGCCGCTGGGCCGCGCCGAGGTCTCCCTCACCATCGACAACTCCGACGGCGCCCTGCCCATCGAGTACGCCGAGGTCACGATCACCCGGATCATGTTCCGGGGCGGCAGCAGCGAGTACCAGATCAACGGCGACACCTGCCGGCTGCTCGACATCCAGGAGCTGCTCTCCGACTCCGGCATCGGGCGCGAGATGCACGTGATCGTCGGGCAGGGCCAGCTCGACTCGGTGCTGCACGCCGACCCGATGGGCCGCCGGGCCTTCATCGAGGAGGCGGCCGGCGTCCTCAAGCACCGCAAGCGCAAGGAGAAGGCGCTGCGCAAGCTGGACGCGATGCAGGCCAACCTCGCGCGCGTGCAGGACCTCACCGACGAGCTGCGCCGCCAGCTCAAGCCGCTGGGCCGGCAGGCCGCCGTCGCCCGCCGGGCCGCCGTCATCCAGGCCGACCTGCGCGACGCCCGGCTGCGCCTGCTCGCCGACGACCTGGTGCGGATGCGCGAGGCGCTGCGAGCCGAGATCGAGGACGAGGCGGCGCTCAAGCAGCGCAAGGACAGCGCCGAGGCCGAGCTGAAGGCCGCCCTCGCGCGCGAGGCGGAGCTGGAGGAGGAGGTCCGCAGGCTCGCGCCCCGGCTCCAGAACGCCCAGCAGACCTGGTACGAGCTGTCGCGGCTGGCCGAGCGGGTGCGGGGCACCGTCTCGCTCGCGGACGCGCGCGTGAACAGCGCCACCACCCAGCCGTCCGAGGAGCGCCGGGGCCGCGACCCGGAGGACATGGAGCGCGAGGCCGCCCGGATCCGGGAACAGGAGGCGGAGCTGGAGGCGGCCCGCGAGGCGGCCGAGCGTGCCCTGGAGGACACCGCGTCCCACCGCGCCGACCTGGAGCGGGAACTCGCGCTGGAAGAGCGTCGTTTGAGGGATGTGGCCCGGGCCATCGCGGACCGGCGCGAGGGCCTGGCACGGCTGCACGGACAGGTCAACGCGGCGCGGAGCAGGGCGGGCTCGGCGCAGGCGGAGATCGACCGGCTGGCGGCGGCGCGCGACGAGGCGGGCGAGCGGGCGGCGCTGGCCCAGGAGGAGTACGAACAGCTGAAGGCCGAGGTCGACGGCCTGGACGCGGACGACCACGAGCTGGGCGAGGCGCACGAGCGCGCCAAGCGCGAGCTCGCCGGGGCCGAGACGGCCCTGGCCGCCGCCCGCGAGGCGGTCACGGCCGCCGAGCGGAAACGTGCCGCCGTGGCCGCCCGCCACGACGCGCTGGCGCTCGGCCTGCGCCGCAAGGACGGCACGGGCGCGCTGCTCGCCGCCCAGGACTCGCTTCAGGGCCTGCTCGGCCCCGCCGCCGCCCTGCTCACGGTCGCGCCCGGATACGAGGTCCCGGTGGCCGCGGCCCTGGGCGCCGCCGCCGACGCGCTCGCGGTGTCGGGCCCGGCCACCGCCGCCGAGGCGATCCGGCTGCTGCGCAAGCAGGACGCCGGGCGGGCCGCGCTCCTGGTGGGCGGGCTGCCGGGCCCGCGGGAGCCCGATCCCGTACGGCCGGGCGGGCCGCCGTCCGCGGCGGATCTGGTGCGGGGGCCTGAGGAACTGCTGCCCGCGGTACGGAAGTTGCTGCGCGGGGTCGTGGTCGTGGGCACCCTGGAGGACGCCGAGGATCTCGTCTACGCGCAGCCGGGGCTGACCGCGGTCACCGCCGAGGGCGATCTGCTCGGGGCCTACTTCGCGCAGGGGGGCTCCGCCGGGGCGCCCAGCCTGCTGGAGGTGCAGGCGTCGGTCGACGAGGCCGCCGCCGAGCTCGCGGAGCTCGCCGTGAGCTGCGAGGAGCTCGCCGAGGCTCAGCGGACG
This sequence comes from Streptomyces sp. NPDC023838, assembly GCF_040639555.1. Taxonomy (NCBI): domain Bacteria; kingdom Bacillati; phylum Actinomycetota; class Actinomycetes; order Kitasatosporales; family Streptomycetaceae; genus Streptomyces; species Streptomyces sp. NPDC023838. Next base: position 14,586 of record NZ_JBFAAD010000009.1, on the reverse strand, counting down.
GCGGGGGAGCGGCGGGCGGAGTGCGCCGAGCGCGTCGAGGAGCTGGCGGAGCGGCGCCGGGCCGCCGACCGCGAGAAGTCGTCCGTCGCCCAGCAGCTCGGGCGGCTCGCCGGGCAGGCGCGCGGCGCCGCCGGGGAGGCCGAGCGCACGGCGGCGGCCGCGGCCCGCGCCCAGGAGGCCCTGGAGAAGGCGCTGGAGGAGGCAGAGGAGCTCACCGAGCGGCTGCTCGTGGCCGAGGAGAACCGCCCCTCCGGGCAAGAGGCGGAGGAGCCGGACACCTCCGTACGGGACCGGCTCGCCGCCGACGGGGCCAACGCCCGTCAGACCGAGATGGAGGCCCGCCTCCAGCTGCGTACCCACGAGGAGCGGGTGAAGGGCCTGGCCGGGCGGGCCGACGCGCTCGACCGGGGCGCCCGCGCGGAGCGCGAGGCCCGCGCCCGGGCCGAGGAGCGGCGCGCCCGGCTGCGCCACGAGGCGCGGGTGGCGGCGGCCGTGGCGGCGGGCGCGCGGACCCTGCTCGCCCACGTCGAGGTCTCCGTGGTGCGGGCCGAGCGGGAGCGGGCCGCTCTCGACGCCGCCAAGGCCGCGCGCGAGCAGGACCTGGCGGGTGCCCGGGCCACCGGCCGCGACCTCAAGGGCGAGCTCGACAAGTTGACGGATTCGGTGCACCGGGGCGAGGTACTCGGTGCCGAGAAGCGGATGCGGATCGAGCAACTGGAGACGAAGGCGCTGGAGGAGCTGGGGGTGGAGCCGGCCGGGCTGGTCGCCGAGTACGGCCCCGACCAGCCGGTTCCCCCGTCCCCGGCCGCCGAGGGGGAGGAGCTGCCCGAGGACCCGGACCACCCGCGCAACCGGCCCACCCGTTTCGACCGCGCGGATCAGGAAAAGCGACTGAGGTCAGCCGAGCGGGCGTACCAGCAGTTGGGAAAGGTCAACCCGCTCGCGCTGGAGGAGTTCGCGGCGCTGGAGGAGCGGCACAAGTTCCTCTCGGAGCAGCTGGAGGACCTGAAGAAGACCCGGGCCGACCTTCTTCAGGTGGTGAAGGAGGTGGACGAGCGCGTCGAGCAGGTCTTCACGGAGGCGTACCGGGACACGGCCAGGGAGTTCGAAGGCGTCTTCTCGCGGCTCTTCCCGGGCGGCGAGGGGCGGCTGATCCTGACCGATCCCTCCAACATGCTCGCCACCGGTGTGGACGTGGAGGCGCGGCCGCCGGGCAAGAAGGTGAAGCGGCTTTCGCTGCTCTCGGGCGGCGAGCGGTCGCTGACGGCCGTGGCGCTGCTGGTGTCGATCTTCAAGGCGCGGCCGAGTCCGTTCTATGTGATGGACGAGGTCGAGGCGGCGCTCGACGACACCAATCTGCAGCGGCTGATCCGGATCATGCAGGAGCTCCAGGAGTCCTCGCAGCTGATCGTGATCACGCACCAGAAGCGGACGATGGAGGTCGCGGACGCGCTGTACGGCGTGTCCATGCAGGGTGACGGCGTCTCCAAGGTCATCAGCCAGCGGCTTCGCTAGTCCTCGGCTAGCTCACCTTCAATACTTGAACAAGCGCAACACGCCAGGGTCGCCCAACTCACAGGTCTGCCCCTATTGACTTCGAAACTTGAAGGCATAGTCTCTGCAACGTTGCTTTTACCTTCAAGTGGTGGGTGACCCGTAGTTGTGCGCCACTTGAAGTGCCCCCAACGCCCGGCGACGCTGCCGGGCGGCCCCAGGAGTTCACGTGTCCAGCACCACGCAGCCAAAGGCCTCGGGAGCCCGCACGGCGCACCCCGAGCACCTCGGCCATGTCATCTTCATCGCGGCGGCGGCCGCGATGGGCGGCTTCCTCTTCGGCTACGACAGCGCCGTGATCAACGGCGCCGTCGAAGCCATCAGGGACCGCTACGACATCGGCTCGGCGGCGCTCGCCCAGGTCATCGCGGTCGCACTGATCGGCTGCGCCATCGGCGCCGCCACCGCGGGCCGCATCGCGGACCGCATCGGCCGCATCCGCTGTATGCAGATCGCGTCCGTGCTCTTCACCATCAGCGCCGTCGGCTCCGCGCTCCCCTTCGCCCTGTGGGACCTGGCCTTCTGGCGCATCATCGGCGGCTTCGCCATCGGCATGGCGTCGGTCATCGGCCCGGCCTACATCGCCGAGGTCGCCCCCGCCGCGTACCGCGGCCGGCTCGGCTCCTTCCAGCAGGCCGCCATCGTCATCGGCATCGCGATCTCGCAGCTGGTCAACTGGGGCATCCTCAACGCCGCGGGCGGCGAGCAGCGCGGGCAGCTGATGGGCCTGGAGGCCTGGCAGGTCATGCTCGGCGTGATGGTCATCCCCGCCGTCCTGTACGGCCTGCTCTCCTTCGCGATCCCCGAGTCCCCGCGCTTCCTGATCTCCGCCGGCCGCGACGAGCGCGCCCGTGAGGTCCTCAAGGAGGTCGAGGGCGACGGGATCGACCTGGACGCCCGGGTAGCCGAGATCGAGCACGCCATGAAGAGCGAGCACAAGTCGAGCTTCAAGGACCTGCTCGGCGGCACGTTCTTCTTCAAGCCGATCGTCTGGGTCGGTATCGGCCTGTCGGTCTTCCAGCAGTTCGTCGGCATCAACGTCGCGTTCTACTACTCCTCGACGCTGTGGCAGTCGGTCGGCGTCGACCCCTCGCAGTCGTTCTTCTACTCGTTCACCACGTCGATCATCAACATCGTCGGCACCGTGATCGCGATGATCTTCGTCGACCGGATCGGCCGCAGGCCGCTGGCGCTCATCGGCTCGGTCGGCATGGCCGCCGGCCTCGCGCTGGAGGCCTGGGCCTTCAGTTACGACCTCGTCGACGGCAAGCTGCCCGCCACCCAGGGCTGGATCGCCCTGGTCGCCGCCCACGTCTTCGTGCTCTTCTTCGCCCTGTCCTGGGGCGTGGTGGTCTGGGTCTTCCTCGGCGAGATGTTCCCGAACCGGATCCGCGCCGCCGCCCTCGGCGTCGCCGCCTCCGCGCAGTGGATCGCCAACTGGGCCATCACCGCGAGCTTCCCGTCGCTGGCCGACTGGAACCTGTCCGCGACCTATGTGATCTACACGATCTTCGCCGCCCTCTCGATCCCCTTCGTACTGAAGTACGTGAAGGAGACCAAGGGCAAGGCGTTGGAGGAGATGGGCTAATCCCCGCTGCCCCTCTCTCCTCGAACGCGTACTGCCCCGGCTCACCCATGGAGCCGGGGCAGTACGTCGTCCGTGAACAGGCGCAGGCTGCGCCACCCCTCCTCCAGCGGCATCCCGCCGCACAGCGGGTGCAGGACGAGGCTCTCGGCGCCCAGCGCCGCGCACTCCCCGGGCGTCACGATCCGGTAGACGCCCTCCGCGCGCAGCTCCTCCACCGTGGCGGCGGCCGACCGCACCGCCGAGCGGATGTCCTTGGACTGCCAGGACGCGTACATCCGCGCCTCGTGCAGGAAGTGCTCCCCGTACAGCGCCCAGGCCCGGTCCGGGTCCTCACTCAGGTGCAGCAGGGGCGTCTTCTCGGCGGGCATCATCGTCCAGCCCTCGGTGCCGTGCGCGGCCAGCTGCTCGCGGTAGTACGCCTCGAGCTCCGGCAGATGCGCGCTCGGGAAGAACGGCAGCCCCAGCCGGGCCGCCCGCCGGGCCGCCGCCTTCGAGGAGCCGCCGACGAGCAGCATCGGGTGCGGCTGGGTGAAGGGGCGCGGGGTGACCCGTACCGTACGGCCCTCGTGGGTGAACGGCTCGCCCGTCCAGGCCTTGAGCAGTGTCTCCAGGAGCAGGTCCTGGAGCTTGCCGCGCCGGCCCCACTCGACGCCCGCCTGCTCGTACTCCTCGGGCCGGTAGCCGATCCCCGCGACCGTCACCAGCCGCCCGCCGCTGAGCAGGTCCAGGACGGCGATGTCCTCGGCGAGGCGCAGCGGGTCGTAGAGCGGGCCGATGATCGCCGAGACCGTGACCGCTATACGGCTGGTGGCGCCGAAGACCGCGCCCGCGAAGGCGAACGGGGAGGGCAGCCAGCCGTTGCCGGTGCCGTGGTGCTCCTCGGTCTGCACGGTGTCGACGCCGTGCGCGTCGGCGTACGCGGCCATCTCCACCGCGGCGCGGTAGCGGGCCGACAGGGCCTCGGGCGGCTCGTGCGGGGCCACCAGGTTCATGCGTACGACCGTGAACGGCATGGGAAATCCCCCTCCGCCGGGCTGGATCCGGTGGAGGGGGACGGTAGCTGACGATGCGTCAGACAGCCAGGGGTGTGCGCTCCCCGGCCTTTTCGTCCGCCTCGGCCGGGACCACGACGGCGGGCTTCGGCAGGACCACGTACAGCAGCCCGGAGACCACGATGGTGGCCACCCAGCCCAGGCCGTACTCGCCGACCGGGTTGTTCGAGGCGAGCGGGCCGGTGAACCAGTCCGAGGTGGTGAACAGCAGGCCCGAGCCGAGGCCGACCGCCCAGGCGGCGACGGCGGCGGGGGAGAAGCCGCCCCGGTACCAGTACGCGCTGGTGGGGGTGGTGTCGAGCAGCGCCTTCGCGTCGTACTCCGTACGACGCAGCATGTCCGCGCCGAAGACGCCGACCCAGGCCGAGAAGGCGACGGCGAGCAGCGAGAGGAAGGCGATGAAGGAGCCCATGAAGCTCTTGGCGACCAGCATCAGCACGCCGCCGAAGGCCAGCGAGATGACGGCGTTGACCGAGACCGCCCAGTGGCGCGGGATCTTGAAGCCGAGGGTCTGCGCGGTGAAGCCCGCCGAGTACATCGACATCGAGTTGATGAGCACCATGCCGACCAGGGCGATCAGCAGGTACGGCACCGCGATCCACAGCGGCAGGATCTCGCCGAGGAAGGAGACCGGGTCGGCGGCCGAGGCAAGGTCCGGGGTGGAGACCGCCATGACCGCGCCCATCAGGACCATCGGCAGGACGACGATCCCGGCGCCGCCGACCGAGCTCGCGACCATGGCCTTGGAGGAGGCGGTACGCGGCAGGTAACGGGTGAAGTCCGGGGCGGACGGGATCCAGCTGACGCCGCCCGCGGCGATCAGGCCGGTGCCCGCCACCATCAGCGAGACCTTGCCCGCCGGGCGGTCGAAGACCGCGCTCCAGTCGGTGTTCATGGCCAGGTAGACGAGCACGAGCACGGAGAACGCGCCGAAGAGATAGGTCGCGTACTTGTTGCACTTCTGCACGACGTTGATGCCGAGCCCGGAGATCGCGAAGGTCGTCACCACGAAGAGTAGCAGCGTCACGATGATCAGGAAGGTGTTGCTCTTCACGCCGAGGACGATGTCCAGGACGGTCAGCATCGCGTAGGCGCCGGTGACCGCGTTGATGGTCTCCCAGCCCCAGCGCGCCACCCAGATCAGCGCGCCGGGCAGCAGATTGCCGCGCTGGCCGAAGACGGCGCGCGAGAGCGCCATGCCGGGTGCGCCACCGCGCTTGCCCGCGATCGATATGAGCCCCACGAGGCCGTAGCTGACGAGCGGCGCGGCGACCGCGACGACCATCGCCTGCCAGAAGTTCAGCTTGTACGTCACGACGAGGCTCGCGCCCATCGTGAGCAGCAGCACGCTGATGTTGGCGGCGACCCAGGTCGGGAAGAGCTCCCGCGTTCTGGCGGTGCGCTCGCTGTCGGGGACGGGCTCCAGGCCACGGGTTTCCAGTGCGCCTTCGGACTGGGGAGTGGTGCTCATGAGGTGGGGGTTGCCTCTCGCTCGGCTCTGGGGAGCCGGTGGGGGTCATCTCAGGGGACTCTACGCGCGTTGATCCCTCCCCCTCCATCGTAACTTAATACGACGATTGCCCCATAATTCCCTTTGATCTTCATGCGAAGACACGACCGGGGCCCCGCGGCGGCCCATGACTGATACTGGGGACGTTATGGAATTCGTCATCCTTGCTGTAGTCATCGCCCTGGTCGCGGTCGGCGCGATCAGCGGGCTCGTGGTCAGCAGCCGCAAGAAGAAGCAGCTGCCGCCCACGGCGCCGCCGTCCACGCCGACCATCACTGCCCCGCCCGCCGAGCCCCACGTCGGGGAAGACGCCGCGGAGACCGCCGAGGAGCAACGCCGCGCCATCGAGGAGGTCGCCCTCCCCGAGGCCCCGGCGGGCCCCGCCGTGGTCGAGGAGGCGCTTCCCGAGGCGCCCGCCGCGCCCGAGATCGAGGTGCCCGAGCCGACGGCCGGCCGCCTCGTGCGGCTGCGCGCCCGGCTCGCCCGCTCCCAGAACTCACTGGGCAAGGGGCTGCTCACGCTGCTGTCCCGGGACAACCTCGACGACGACACCTGGGAGGAGATCGAGGACACCCTGCTCACCGCGGACGTGGGCGTCGCCCCGACCCAGGAGCTCGTCGAGCGGCTGCGCGAGCGCGTCCGCGTCCTGGGCACCCGCACCCCCGCCGAGCTGCGCACCCTGCTGCGCGAGGAGCTCGTGGCGCTGCTCGGCCCCGACTTCGACCGCACGGTCAAGACCGAGGGCGGCCTGGAGAGCCCCGGCGTCGTGATGGTCGTCGGCGTCAACGGCACCGGCAAGACCACCACCACCGGCAAGCTCGCGCGCGTCCTCGTCGCCGACGGCAAGTCGGTCGTCCTGGGCGCGGCGGACACGTTCCGCGCGGCCGCCGCCGACCAGCTGCAGACCTGGGGCGAGCGCGTCGGCGCCCGCACCGTGCGCGGCCCCGAGGGCGGCGACCCGGCCTCGATCGCCTTCGACGCGGTCAAGGAGGGCATCGCGGAGGGCGCGGACGTCGTCCTCATCGACACGGCGGGCCGGCTGCACACCAAGACCGGGCTCATGGACGAGCTCGGCAAGGTCAAGCGCGTCGTGGAGAAGCACGGCCCGCTGGACGAGGTGCTGCTCGTCCTCGACGCCACGACGGGGCAGAACGGCCTGGTCCAGGCCCGGGTCTTCGCCGAGGTCGTCGAGATCACGGGCATCGTCCTGACCAAGCTCGACGGCACGGCCAAGGGCGGCATCGTCATCGCCGTCCAGCGCGAGCTCGGTGTCCCGGTCAAGCTGATCGGGCTCGGTGAGGGCGCGGACGATCTGGCGCCGTTCGAGCCGGGCGCGTTCGTGGACGCGCTTATTGGGGACTAGGGCCTGTCGTCACATTCGCGTCGTCGCCCGAAGGGCGGTCCGGCGGCGTCTGGTGCGTGCTCTCGGCGCGCCGGGCAAGAGCCCTCGTACTGGACGTACGTGGGCTTTCGCCCGGTGCGGCGAGAGTGCGTGCCAGGCGTCGCAGGACAGACGGGAATTTGACGACAGGCCCTAGGGCGCCCACTGTCCGGGGTGCCTCTGTTGCTTGGCGGCTGCGGGTTGTTTGTGGCTGGTCGCGCAGTTCCCCGCGCCCCTTAGGGGGTTGGGGCGCCCCGTGACGTATGCGCATCCCATGAAGGGCCCCGCCACTGTGGCGGGGCCCTTTCGTCTTGCTCTTACGACGGCGCCCTATGGCAGATGTACGCCAGCGTGCCCAGCAGCAAGCGGGCCTCCGGGGGGCGGGTCGCGGTGTCCAGCGACGGGGCGCGCAGCCAGCGGACGTCCGCCGACGGAGGAGCGGGCACATGCGCGCCGGGCCCGGGGCAGACCAGGTCCAGGTCCGCGTCGTCCCAGCCCATCCGGTAGAGCAGGCGCGGCAGTTCGGCCGCGGCCCCCGGCGCGACGAAGAAGTGCGTGCGGCCCGCCGGGGTGGTCGAGACCGGGCCGATCGGCAGCCCCATCCGCTCCAGGCGCACCAGCGCCCGCCGCCCCGCGGACGCCGCCACGTCCAGGATGTCGAAGGTGCGGCCCACCGGCAGCAGCACCGCCGCCCCCGGGCACTCCGCCCACGCCTTGCCCACCTCGTCCAGGGTCGCGCCGGCCGGCACCTCGGGCGCGAAGTCCAGCGGGTGCGCGCCCGGCGCCGGGCAGCCCGGGTCGCCGCAGGAGCACTGGCCGGAGAGCTCCCGGGCCCCCGGGGCGACGTCCCAGCCCCACAGGCCCGTGTACTCGGCCACCGCGGTGACCTCCGTCGCGCGGCCGCGCCGTCGCGAGCCGGGGCGGATTTCGCGGATCCCCCGGCTGCCGCCGATCGTGAAGCCCATGCCCCCTCCAACGGATCTGACTCGACGGTGGTTACGATCCGGAGTTCCCTGATTGCGCACTGCTCACCCGACGGCTCACGGTGGAAGGAGGGGTGGTGCGAACCAGTCCGCGCGCCCCGGCGTGCACCGTTCCATCGACTCCTGATTGACCTGTGTCAAGTGAATCGTGCACAGCGCCAAGGGAGTTCATTCGAAGGGGTGGCGAATGGTGGCGTTTCTGGAATCGGCCTCGCGGGACACGTGATCGTAGGATTACTTTCAGTACACGGACCCTGGAAGCGCACGCACTCGTGGGTATGCCAACGGCAAGGAGCTGTACCGTCCGGAGGGTCGCGCCCTGCGGACAGGAAGCCCCGACTCACGGCATTCTGAGAGGGGTTCGCGTGACGTGGAAGTGGCACGGAAGACGCACAGGGCATGAGCTGAATGGGGGCGTTCCAGTGGGCGGCAGTGGGGCTAGCGGTACGAGCGCCGGCAAGCGCCCCAACGAACAGCTGAGTTCGTGGTTCGTACGGAGCGGCTGGTCGAAGGGCGAGCTCGCGCGGCAGGTCAACCGGCGGGCACGCCAGCTCGGCGCTCACCACATCAGCACGGACACCTCCCGGGTGCGCCGCTGGCTCGACGGCGAGATGCCGCGCGAGCCGATCCCGCGCATCCTCTCCGAGCTGTTCTCCGAGCGGTTCGGCAGCGTTGTGGCCGTGGAGGACCTCGGGCTGCGCACCGCACACCAGTCCCCGTCGGTCTCCGGCGTCGACCTGCCCTGGGCGGCTCCCCAGACGGTCTCCCTGCTCAGCGAGTACTCGCGCAGCGACCTGATGCTGGCCCGGCGCGGCTTCCTCGGCACCTCCCTGATGCTGTCGGCCGGGCCCGCCCTGATCGAGCCCATGCAGCGCTGGCTGGTGCCCGCGCCGCCCGGCGAGTCCATCAACGTGGAGACGCCCGCCAACGCCCGGCGCCCCTCCCGGCTCTCCCCTCCGGAGCTCGACCTCCTGGAGACCACCACCGAGATGTTCCGCCAGTGGGACGCCCAGTGCGGCGGCGGACTGCGGCGCAAGGCCGTCGTCGGCCAGCTCCACGAGGTCACCGACCTCCTCCAGGAGCCGCAGCCCCAGGCCACCGCCCGCCGCCTGTTCCGGGTCGCGGCCGAACTCGCGGAACTGGCCGGGTGGATGAGCTACGACGTGGGCCTGCAGCCCACCGCCCAGAAGTACTTCGTCCTCGCCCTGCACGCCGCCAAGGAGTGCGGCGACAAGCCCCTCGGGTCGTACATCCTGTCCTCGATGAGCCGCCAGATGATCCACCTCGGCCGCCCGGACGACGCCCTGGAACTCATCCACCTCGCCCAGTACGGAAGCCGCGACTGCGCCACCCCCCGCACCCAGGCGATGCTGTATGCGATGGAGGCGCGCGCGTACGCGAACATGGGCCAGCCCAGCAAGTGCAAGCGGGCCGTCAGGATGTCCGAGGACACCTTCGGTGACGCCGGTCTCGACGGCGAGCCGGAGCCCGACTGGATCCGGTTCTTCTCCGAGGCCGAGCTCAACGGGGAGAACGCGCACTCGTTCCGCGACCTGGCCTACGTGGCAGGCCGCAGCCCCACGTACGCGACGCTCGCCGAGCCCGTGATGGAGCGCGCGGTCGAGCTCTTCGCCAAGGACGAGGTCCACCAGCGGTCGTACGCGCTGAACCTGATCGGCATGGCCACCGTCCACCTCCTCAAGCGCGAGCCCGAGCAGTCCACCGCGCTGGCCGGACAGGCCCTGAAGGTCGCCAAGACCGTCCGCTCCGAGCGGGTCAACACCCGGCTGCGCAAGACCGTCGACACCGCCGTGCGGGACTTCGGAGACGTGGCCGAGGTCGTCCACTTCACCGATCTCCTCGGCCGGGAACTTCCCGAGACCGCCGAGGCCGTCTGACGCCTGGGGAGCCGCCACGGCGGCATACAGGACGCCGGCCGCGACGCCCACCCCGTACACCCCGACTCGGCTCCCCCGCCAGGTCAACCGGGGGACGTCGCGGCCGGTCACCCGTCCGCGTGTACGCGGATGGTAGCGGTCGCCCGGACGGTGATCCGGCAGTTCATGTCCGTGTAACACGCCCGACCTCTTCGTCACGGCGGCGAAACATCGTGCGGCATCGACGGAAACGGCGCTGCGCCAACCTCATGGCGCATAACGGCCCACCCTTTCGCAGCCACTCGTTCGCCCCCGCACGGGCCGCCGTACCGACGACGAGGAGACGCCGATGCCCCCAGGCATCACGCTCGCAGCTGACACGCCGCAGCTGTCCAGCGCCAACACCGGGTTCATGCTGATCTGCTCAGCGCTGGTGATGATCATGACACCCGGCCTGGCCTTCTTCTACGGAGGCATGGTCCGCGTCAAGAGCACGCTCAACATGCTGATGATGAGCTTCATCAGCCTCGGGATCGTCACGATCCTGTGGGTGCTCTACGGCTTCAGCCTCAGCTTCGGTGAGTCCAACGGGTTCATCGGCTGGAGCAAGGACTACTTCGGGCTCAGCGGCATCGGCATCGTCCAGCTCTGGCCCGGCTACACCGTCCCCATCTACGTCTTCGCGGTCTTCCAGCTGATGTTCGCGGTGATCACACCGGCGCTGATAAGCGGCGCCCTCGCGGACCGCGTCAAGTTCAGCGCCTGGGCCCTGTTCATCACCCTGTGGGTGTCGGTCGTCTACTTCCCGGTCGCGCACTGGGTGTGGGCCTCCGACGGCTGGCTCTTCAAGAAGGGCGTCATCGACTTCGCGGGCGGCACCGCCGTCCACATCAACGCGGGCGCGGCGGCCCTCGGCGTCATCCTCGTCATCGGCAAGCGCGTCGGCTTCAAGAAGGACCCGATGCGGCCGCACAGCCTGCCGCTGGTCATGCTCGGCGCCGGGCTGCTGTGGTTCGGCTGGTTCGGCTTCAACGCCGGCTCCTGGCTCGGCAACGACGACGGCGTCGGCGCGGTGATGTTCGTCAACACCCAGGTCGCCACCGCCGCCGCCATGCTCGCCTGGCTCGGCTACGAGAAGCTGCGCCACGGCTCCTTCACCACCCTCGGCGCCGCCTCCGGCGCGGTCGCGGGCCTCGTCGCCATCACCCCGTCCGGCGGCTGCGTCAGCCCGCTCGGCGCGATCGCCGTCGGCGTCATCGCCGGTGTGCTGTGCGCCATGGCCGTCGGCCTCAAGTACCGCTTCGGCTTCGACGACTCCCTCGACGTCGTCGGCGTCCACATGGTCGGCGGCATCGCCGGCTCCCTGCTCGTCGGCCTCTTCGCCACCGGCGGCGTACAGTCCGACGCCAAGGGCCTCTTCTACGGCGGCGGCCTCGACCAGCTCGGCAAGCAGGCCATCGGTGTCGGCGCGGTCCTCGGCTACTCGCTGGTGGTCTCCGCGGTCCTCGCCTTCCTGCTCGACAAGACGATCGGGATGCGGGTCCCCGAGGACGACGAGGTCTCGGGCATCGACCAGGTCGAGCACGCCGAGACGGCGTACGACTTCAGCGGCGCGGGCGGCGGCACCGCCACCCGCACGCCCGCCCCGGCCCCGAGCGAGAAGGCAGCGCAGAACAAGAAGGTGGACGCATGAAGCTGATCACCGCGGTCGTCAAGCCGCACCGCCTCGACGAGATCAAGGAGGCCCTCCAGGCCTTCGGGGTCCACGGCCTCACGGTCACCGAGGCCAGCGGATACGGGCGCCAGCGCGGCCACACCGAGGTCTACCGCGGCGCCGAGTACACCGTCGACCTCGTCCCCAAGATCCGCATCGAGGTCCTGGTCGAGGACGACGACGCCGAGCAGCTGATCGACGTCGTGGTCAAGGCGGCCCGCACCGGCAAGATCGGGGACGGCAAGGTGTGGAGCGTGCCCGTGGAGACGGCGGTCCGGGTCCGCACCGGCGAACGCGGACCCGACGCCCTCTGAGTTGGTCCCCCGATTCGGTACGGACAGGAGCTGCCGGTGACGCGTGTGGAAGTCAGCACAGAGACAGAGGACTCCGGATCCGGCGGCTATGCGGCGGCCCGGCTGCGCCTCCTCCAGGAGGAGGCGCGGTCCGGGCCGCCGCGCCGTGCCGCCCTGGCCGAGCTCACCGACGACTGGCTGGCCCAGCTCTTCACCGGAGCCGCCCGGGCGGCCGGGGTGCGCGGGGCCGCCCTGATGGCCGTCGGCGGCTACGGGCGCGGCGAACTCTCGCCCCGCAGCGACCTCGACCTGGTGCTCGTGCACGACGGCAGCGCGAGCGCGCGCGCCGTCTCCGCGCTCGCCGACGGCCTCTGGTACCCCGTGTGGGACCTGGGCCTCGCCCTCGACCACTCGGTCCGCACCCCCGCCGAGGCCCGCAGGACCGCGGCCGCCGACCTCAAGGTGCACCTCGGCCTGCTGGACGCCCGCCATCTGGCGGGCGAGCAGAGCCTGACGGCCTCTCTGCGCACCGCCGTCCTCGCGGACTGGCGCAACCTCGCCCCCAAGCGGCTGCCCGAACTCGACGCGCTCTGCCGCGAACGGGCCGAGCGCCAGGGCGAGTTGCAGTTCCTGCTCGAACCCGACCTCAAGGAGGCGCGCGGCGGGCTGCGGGACGCCACCGCCCTGCGCGCGGTCGCCGCGTCCTGGCTCGCCGACGCGCCCCGCGAGGGCCTGGGCGAGGCCCGGCGGCGGCTCCTGGACGTCCGGGACGCGCTGCACCTGGTCACCGGCCGGGCCACCGACCGCCTCGCCCTCCAGGAGCAGGACGCCGTCGCCGAAGCGCTGGGTGTGCTGGACGCGGACGTGCTGCTGCGCCAGGTGTACGAGGCCGCGCGGACCATCGCGTACGCCAGTGACGTCACCTGGCGCGAGGTCGGGCGGGTCCTGCGGGCCCGCTCGGCGCGGCCCCGGCTGCGGAGTCTGCTCGGCGGCCGGACGGCGGCCGCCGAGCGGACCCCGCTCGCCGAAGGGGTGGTCGAGCAGGACGGCGAGGTGGTGCTCGCGCTCGCCGCGAAACCCGAGCGCGACCCGGTGCTGCCGCTGCGGGCCGCCGCGGCCGCCGCCCGCTCCGGGCTGCCCATCTCGCTGCACGCGGTGCGCCGCCTGGCGGCCGCGGTCCGGCCGCTGCCGGTGCCCTGGCCCGCCGAGGCCCGCGAGGAGCTGGTGACGCTGCTGGGCGCGGGCGAGTCGACCGTGCCCGTCTGGGAGGCGCTGGAGGCCGAGGGGCTGATCACCCGGCTGCTGCCGGACTGGGAGCGGGTGCGCTGCCGCCCGCAGCGCAACGCCGTGCACACCTGGACCGTCGACCGCCACCTGGTGGAGACGGCCGTACAGGCCTCCTCGCTCACCCGCAGCGTCGGCCGCCCCGACCTGCTGCTGGTCGCCGCGCTGCTGCACGACATCGGCAAGGGCTGGCCCGGCGACCACAGCGTGGCGGGCGAGGTCATCGCGCGCGACGTGGCCGCCCGGATCGGCTTCGACAAGGACGACGTGGCCGTGGTCGCCGCGCTCGTACGCCACCACCTGCTGCTCGTCGAGACGGCGACCCGGCGCGACCTGGACGACCCGGCGACGGTACGGGCGGTGGCGGAGGCTGTCGGGAGCGCGTCCACGCTGGAACTGCTGCACGCCCTGACCGAGGCCGACGCCCTCGCCACCGGCCCGGCGGCCTGGTCGTCCTGGCGCGGCTCGCTCGTGTCGGACCTGGTGAAGCGGGTGGGGGCGGTGCTGGCGGGGGAGCCGGTGGACCCCGAGCCGCCGCTTCCCACGGCCGAGCAGGAGCGCCTCGCGATGGAGGCGCACCGCACGGGCGGCCCGGTCCTCGCGCTGCGCGCCCAGACGGACACGGCGGCCGACGAGAGCGCCCGTGAGCCGCTCGGCGTCGAACTCCTCATCGCGGTCCCGGACCAGCCGGGGGTGCTGCCGGCGGTGGCGGGGGTGCTGGCGATGCACCGCCTGACGGTACGCACGGCGGAGCTGCGGGCGATCGGGCTGCCCGCGCCCCTCGCCGACGAGATCCTCCTGCTGGACTGGCGGGTGGCGGCGGAGTACGGCTCGCTCCCGCAGGCGGCCCGGCTCCGCGCCGACCTGGTCCGGGCCCTGGACGGCTCCCTGGACCTCCCCTCCCGCTTGGCCGAACGCGAGGCGGCCCGCCGCCGCGGTCCGGCCGCGCCGCCGCCGCGCGTCACGGTCGCCCCGGCGGCGTCCCGCCTGGCCACGGTGATCGAAGTCCGCGCCCAGGACGCCCCCGGCCTCCTGCACCGCATCGGCCGCGAACTGGACCGCGCGGGGGTACGGGTGCGCAGCGCGCACGTCTCGACGCTGGGCGGGAACGCGGTGGACGCGTTCTATGTGACGGACGGGGAGGGGGAGCCGCTGGGGGCGGAAGTGGCGGTGGGGGTGGCGCGGGGGGTGGAGCGGGCGCTGGGTTCTGAGGGCGGCTGATTTCCCCACCCCGCCCGTTCCCTCAAGCCCTCTGGCGGGCGGCCGGGGGCTGCACCCCTGGGCCGGTGTTCGTCTGCGGGCCGGTGGTGGGTTGCTCGCGCAGTTCCCCGCGCCCCTTCAGGGGCGCGG